>DATEOX010000594.1:0-8357 GCA_035273585.1 Thermoanaerobaculia bacterium | reverse complement strand
TCGGTCGACACCACCGCTGCAATGACAGACGAAGAACCGCAGGAGAAAGGACGGCAGCGAAGAAAAAAGCAGATCACCGACTCAACACGCGCTACGTGACTTGACGGGGTCACTCATATCAGCTGCACGGCCGGTCCCGCGTGCCGAAGCCGAAGCGGCGCGGCGGTTGCCGCCGAGGAGTTGCGGAGCCACGACTGGCGAACTGCAACCGACGTGACGCCGTCGCGCTGGCTATGCAGGAGGCAGCTCGGCTGCCGGGCCGAAGCCGGGCCGTGACAGCTTCACACCAAAGTTGGGCCGCCGCCGCTCGTCATTCGTTTGCTTCCGCGGATCGAACAAAGCGTGCAAGAAATCTACGTCGCAGCCTCTCGGCCTCGACAGCGAGGTGCGCCGGGTTGATATTCGTAAGCTGGCCATATCCAGACCATGCGCCATAGAAGGCGTTAGCATTGAATACTCCGCCACTTCCGGCTGTGGGATCGCTCTTGCGAACGTTAGTCACAATTCGTCGCGTCCAAACTCCCTTTTCGTATTCCCCGAAGAACGGATGCGTCGCGTGTACGGTAACGAGTATGGGAGGCCGAGGGTAGTATTGCTCCGCTTCGTGCACGGCAGCGACTTCTACATCGGTGGGTAGCCGAAACTGCCCCCCCAACGCGCGACTTGTTTGTGCAAGAAGATCTTGCATTTCCTGGAGCTCGTATAACTTTGTGTCCCGACGCGCGGTGCGCGGCTGAGCGGACCACTCGCACGTCCCCCTGCGCGGTACCTACGCCAACCTCTCGGTGGTGAACAACCTCGAACTCGGCGCCTACCTCCGCCGCGACAAGGTGCAGCAGTCGGAGTACGAGCGCATCATGGGACGCTCTCCGGCGGCGAGCAGCAGATGCTGGCCATCTCCCGCGCCCTGATGTCCAAGCCGCACTTTCCGATGGTGCCAACGATCTTCCGCGCGATCGGATCAAGAAGGCGTACGTCAGCGGCTGAGGCCGTTTCGCCGTCCCCATTCGCGCCCGCTTCTTGCACTAGCCATCCTCATCAATCGGCAGGAAGTTCGTCTGCTGAAAGGAGGATGCAAGTGCTACGAAGAACAGCATTTATCTTGATGCTCTCCCTCGTCGTGGCGGTGCCGGGGATCGCGCAGCAGCAGACCCCGAAGCAGGCGCTGGCGCAGGGGCAGCTCAACGGGCTGATGGAGGCCCAGAACGCGCTGACCGCCGCGGATCAGGCCGGTGCGCAGCAGTATGCGAAGTCGCTGTATGACGACGCCCTGTGGCGTCTGCGCTTCGCCCAGGAGAACTGGAACGCGGGCAAGGGTTCCACGCGCGATCAGGCGCGGATGCGCGCCGAGGAGGCCCTGTGGGCCGCGCGCGCGGCGCTGGCCAAGGCGCGGTGGATCGGCACCAACGCCGCCATCCGCGGGCTGCAGGCGGACGTCGTCCGTCTCGGCGGGCCGTCGTCCAGCCTGGTCATCGTCGATGAGCCGGCGACGGTCGACATCAGCCGCGGGGCGAACTCGCGGGAGCGCATCAACTACGCGCAGGCGATCATCGACCAGGCCAAGGCGGCCGGCGCGCTCTCCGTGGAGGGCAACGACCTCAAGCCGGCGCAGGACAACCTGGACACGGCGCGCAAGCTGACGCGCAACGACTCGCAGAGCGAGTCCGCCGACCATCTCGCGTACGACGCGGAGATGATGGCCCGCCGGGCGCTCTACCTCGTCCGAATGAACGAGTCGACGAAGTACCTCCCCGACCTGCAGATGACGCGCACGCGTCTGGCCCAGGCCGAGGCGGACCGTCTCGCTGAGCAGGAGCGGCAGCAGCGGCAGGTGGCCGAGCAGCGCGCGGCCGAGTTGCAGCGCCAGCTCGCCGCTGAGCAGGCCAACCGCGAGTCGCAGGCCGCGGAAGTGGAGCGGCTGCGGCAGCAGGTGGATGAGAACCGCCGGGCGCTCGAGGCCCAACTGGAGAAGGACCGCATCGCGCGCGCGGCCGCCGAGCAGGCGCTCGACACGGCGTTCTCGCGGTATGAGAGCGCGGTCTCGTCCGGCACCTCGTCGGACGTCGAGTCGCTTCGGCGCCAGCTCGAGGACCAGCAGATGACGTTGCGCGCCATCCAGCAGCGCGAGCAGTTGAACGAGCAGCAGATGGCGGCGGAGATCGCCGGCCTGCAGAACTCGCTGCAGACGGCGCAGCAGCAGGGGACGATGAACGCGCAGGTGATGGCCGAGCGGCAGGCGGACATCACGCGCCGGCAGCAGGAGCTGGAGCAGTTGCGCCGGGACCGCGAGGCGGACATCCAGCGCCGGGCCGAGCTCGACCGTCAGCGCGACCAGGCCATCGCCGAGGCGACGCAGCGTCGCACCGAGGCCGAGGCCCAGGCGCAGGCTCTGAGGCAGCAGATCGAGCAGGCAACCACCGCGGCGCAGCAGGCCAACGCCGCCGCGCAACAGGCTCAGCAGCAGGCGCAGACCAGCGCCTCGGCCCTGCAGAGCGCCACCGAGGAGCTGGAGAAGACGCGCCAGCAGCTCGCGCAGCGCGACGCCGACGCGCGTCGTATGCAGATGGAGTCCGAGCTGGCCAAGTTCGGCAACACCCGCAACGATAACGGACGCTTCATCGTCGCGCTTTCGGGCGGGCTGCTCTTCGACACTGGCAAGAGCGTGCTCAAGCCGGGGGCGAAGTCGACGCTGACGAAGATCGCGAACCAGTTACGGTCCGACGACTCGATCCGCATCTCGGTCGAGGGTCACACCGACAGCGTCGGCTCCGAGGCGATGAACCAGTCGCTTTCGGAGAAGCGCGCCGCGGCGGTGCGCGACTACCTGATCAGCCAGGGCGTGCCGGAGAGCCGGATCACGTCAGCGGGTCAGGGCGAAGCCGAGCCGATCGCGACGAACAACACCACGGCGGGACGGCAGCAGAACCGCAGGGTGGAGTTGGTGATCACGCACTAACGCAACACGTGGGGCCGGCTGGAGAGCCGGCCCTACATTTTTTTCGCGAATGTAGCTAACTATCACCGGCGGGCGGCGTCGAAGCGATCATGAGAAACGCTCTGCTGGCCCTCCTCGCTCTACTGATCAGCATCCCCGCCTTCGCCCGCTCCACCCGCCACAGCCGCTCGGTCTCCATCTCCACGGACGACGGGGAAGAGATCACGAGCTGCGATCAGATCAAGGTCAGCTTCGACGGCGAGCGCGCCGTCATGCGCGAGGAAGTGATCCCGGCCGGGAACCTCCGCTCGCTGAAAGGCCACGCGGCGGTGAACGGCGGCATCCGCGTCACCGGCTGGGACCGGCCGGACTGGTCGATCAAGGCCTGCCGGGCCACCAACCCGAACTTCAACGACAGCGACGTCCGCCCGTACCTGCGCGGCGACGAGCTCGGCGTGGACGGTGACGAATACGACAACCAGGCGGTGGTCTACTTCCTCATCCGCGCGCCGCGCAATGCGACGCTCACGCTCGATGCGCACAACGGCGCCATCGGCGTGCAGGGGATCAGCGGGACGCTCAGGGCGCGGACGCAGAACGGCCCGATCTCGCTGACCCAGGTCGCGGGCAGCGTCGACGCCGAGGCGCAGAACGGTCCGATCAACTTCTCGGGCGACTCCGGCCGGGTGCGGCTCGAAGCGCAGAACGGCCCGGTCGATGTAAACCTGCTGGGTAGCTCGTGGAACGGCAACCTGGAAGCCTCGACGCAGAACGGCCCGATCTCGCTCAAGATCCCGCGCGACTATCGCTCGGGCGTCGTGGTGCAGTCGAACGGCCACGGCCCGGTCAGTTGCCACGCCGAGGCCTGCCGCCAGGCACGCCGGACGTGGGGCGACGATGACGACGACGATTCGTCGCGGCGCATCGAGCTGGGGAGCGGCGCCCAGAATGTGCGGCTGTCGACCACGAACGGGCCGGTGTCGGTGAGGGAAGGGAAGTAGAGGCCCGCGCAAGAACCCTCGCCCCGCTTGCGGGGAGAGGGTCGGCGAAGCCGGGGTGAGGGGCAGTCGCAGAATCCGAAGCCCCTCATCCGCCCTTCGGGCACCTTCTCCCCGCGTGGCGGGGAGAAGGTTCGTGCGGTGCGGATCCTTCGCTGTCTTCGCAGCTCAGGATGACACCTGTACACTTCCCGCGTGCCGGTCCCGCCCGCTCACGAGCGACACCGACTCTTTGCCGTGCTCGGCGTCACCTTCGGGTTGGCGGTCACGATCGGCAACACCATCGGGGGCGGCATCCTCCGCACACCGGGCATCATCGCCTCCGAGCTTCCCGCGTTCTGGCCCTTTCTCGCCGTCTGGCTGATCGGCGGCGTCTACGCGCTCCTCGGCGCGAACGCGCTGGCCGAGCTCGGAACGACGGTGCCCCGCTCCGGCGGCCAATACGTCTTCGTCCGCCACGCCCTCGGCGACTACGCCGGCTTCATCGTCGGCTGGAGCGACTGGATCTCCACCTGCGGCACCACCGCCGCCGTCTCCATCGTCGTCGGCGAGTACGCCATCGTCCTCTTCCCCCAGTTGCGGGCCATCGAAGTCATCGCCTTGGCCGTCGTCGCCGCGCTGACCGTGATCCAGTGGGCAGGCATCAGGTGGGGGAGCGCGGCGCAGAACGTCACGAGCGCGATGAAGGCCTTCGTCCTCCTCCTCCTGATCGGCGCCTGTTTCTGGTTCGGCGGCCGCAACCCGGTGGAGACGGCATTCGAGCCGGAGCGGGAGGGCTCGCTGCTGCTGGCGTTCATCATCAGCCTCCAGGCAGTGATCTACACCTACGACGGCTGGAGCGCGGTCATCTACTTCTCCGAGGAGGTGAAGGAGGCGGGGCGGAACATCCCGAAGGCGATGTTCGGCGGCATCGCGTCGGTGATTGCCATCTACCTGCTGATCAACGTCGGCTTTTTGCGCGTGGTGCCGCTGGGGACGATCGCCGGGGAGAAGCTGGCCGCGGGGGTAGTGGCGCAGCACATGTTCGGGCCGAGCGGCGACCTCGTCATCCGGGTGGTGATGATCGTGGCGTTGATCAGCGCCGTCAGCTCGAACGTCCTGATGGCGCCGCGCGTCTTGTTCGCCATGGCCAACGACGGCCTCTTCTGGCGCGGCGCGCGCGAGGTGAACAAAGGCGGCACGCCGGACATCGCCCTGCTGATCAGCAGCATCCTGGCCGCGGCGTTCATCGTCACCGGCACGTTCGAGAACGTCATCGCCAAGCTGGCCTTCTTCTTCGTGGCCAACTACACCCTCTCCTTCGTCTCGCTCTTCGTCCTGCGCCGGCGAGAGCCGGGCGTTGTGCGGCCGTTCCGGGCTTGGGGGCATCCGTTCACCACCGGCCTGGCGCTGCTCGCCTCGGTGGCGTTCCTCGTCGGCGCAGCGATCGGCGACCGGGAGAACAGCCTCTGGGCCGTCGGTATACTCTGCGTCAGCTTTCCGGTGTACCTGCTCGTCCGGCCGCGCACATCATGATCGATCCACGCCTCGCCTATGCCTCGACCCTCCCCTCCCGCTACTACATCGATCCGGCCGTGCTGGCGGATGAGAACCGCTCGATCTTCGGCCGCACCTGGCAGCTCGTCGGACACATCGAGAAAGTCCGCGAGCCGGGGCAGTTCTTCACCACGACGGTGGCCGAAGAGCCGCTGCTGATCGTGCGCGGGCAGGATGGCGAGCTGCGGGCGATGTCGAACGTCTGCCGGCACCGCGCCGGTCCCGTCGCGAAAGGGGAGGGGAAGCGCCCCGTCCTCCAGTGCGGCTATCACGGCTGGACCTACAGCCTCGACGGCCGCCTCCTCGGCACCCCCGAATTCGACGGCATCCAGTGCTTCGACCGGGCCGACTTCGCCCTGCCGCGGTTCCGCGTGGAGGTCTGGAACGAGCTGGTCTTCGTCAACCTCGACGCGCACGGCCCGTCGCTGCGCGACTACTTCGGCGAGATCATCCCGGACATGGAGCGCCACGACCGCACCGGCTTCCGCCTCGCCGCGCGGAAGGAGTGGGAGCTCGACTGCAACTGGAAGGTCTACGTCGACAACTACCTCGAGGGCTACCACATCCCGATCGTCCATCCCGGCCTCTTCCGCGAGCTCGACTACCCGCGCTACCGCACCGAGACGAAGCGCTTCCACTCCCTGCAACACGCGCCGGTCAAGCGCGCGGATCGCATCCGGCTGACGGAAGGGGAGGATGACGTCCGCTACTTCTGGGTCTTCCCCAACCTCATGCTCAATGTGTACCCGGACAACTTCTCCACGAACCTCATCCTCCCCCTCGGCCCGCACCGGACGCTGACCGTGTTCGAGTGGTACTTCCGGGAGCCGGAGTCGGCGCCGGTGGCGGAGACGGTCTCGTTCAGCGACGAGATCCAGCTTGAGGACATCGGCATCTGCGAGGCGGTGCAGCGCGGGCTGCAGTCGCAGACGTACGACCGCGGCCGCTACTCGCCCGTGCGCGAGAACGGCGTCCATCACTTCCACTGTCTCTATCAGGAGTTCCTGGGCGGCAGCTCCAACACGGAGACGGTCCCCGGCGGCCCGAAGTAGAAGCGCCACGGCTTCGCGCCGTGCACGACCTTCAGCTCGTTCTCCTCGGCGTCGAGGAAGTGGATGTCGATCGGCACGCGCATGAAGAACGTGTGCACCGCCGAGCAGCGGGGGATGAGGAGCGAGAGCCGCTCCGGATCGGTCTCGCCGATCAGGCCGCGGAAGCGGAGCCAGAAGGTGTTCGCCACGCGAACGTGCGGTGTCATCCTGAGTCCCGCAGAGGGCGAAGGATCCGTACCGATCTCGCGCCGCGCCTGAAGGTACGGATCCTTCGCCGTCTTCGCGGCTCAGGATGACACATGCGGCCACCGCGCCCCCGCCCGCAGCGCCTTCCGGTACATCGGGCAGCTCTCCTCGTGCGCGCCCGGCAGGTAGCCGATGGACATCAGGAACGAGCCGGTGATCTCCCCGCCGGTGAAGACGAACGTCTTCTTGAAGAGCTTCACCCACTCGTCCTTCGTCAACGGGTGATGCGCCTCGAGCCACGCCGCGAACGAGCCGAGCTTCAGCAGCCGCTTCGCGTTCTCGATGGCCGCCTCGACCTTCAGCCGGTTGCGGATGATCCCGTCGTTGCGCAGCAGCTTCTCCGGCTTCATGCGCGCGACTTTGGCGATGTCGAAGCCGGCGTACGCCTCGCGGAAGGCCTCGCGCTTCTTGAGAATGGTCAGCCAGGAGAGGCCGGCCTGGTTGATCTCCAGCACGAGACGCTCGAAGAGCTGGTCGTCATCATGGATCGGAAAGCCGTACTCGTGGTCGTGATAGGGACCGTGGTACGGATGGCCCGCCGCGGCGTCGCAGTAGGAAGTCATGGTCTGGACATGGAGACGGACTTGGTGAGCGCGCCGGCCGAGGCCATGCCCGGCCGCTCGATCAGGTTGCCGAGCTGTTCCACGAGCTGCCGCAGGTTGTGCAGGGCGAACTGGTTGGCCAGCACGCGGCGTTGGATCATCGTCAGGTACTCGTGATGGATCTTCTCCCGGACGGGCAGGAGGTCGGGCGGCTGCGGCCCGAGCTTCGTGTCGGTGATCGTGTCCCTCACCAGCTTGATGGTGCGCTGGTTCTCGCGCGAGAGCGGCTGGTTCATTTTCTCCGCCCGCTCGATGAACTCGTCGATGCGCTTGAGCGACTTGTCGACGGCGGTCAGCGGCGCCTCCTCCACGAGCGTCTGGTGGACGCTGCTGAGCATGGTCAGCGTGTCGGCCGTCTGCTCCGCATCCTGGAGGGCCGGCTTGAGCAGCGCCGGAAGGTCGGAGACCAAACGCTGGGCATCCCTCAGGTCCCTTGCCTCGTTCGTGAACTGCGCGAAGACTGCCGGTGATGCGAACAGCAGTGCCGCTGCGACCGCGATGTTCTTCATCGTGAATCTCCTCCCGCTGAATGAGACGGGCCATTCTGCCAAAGTTTCTGTTGCCACTGCCCGCGCCGTCATGGAAACTCAGGTCCCGATGCAATCGGCCGAGCTCCTGGCGTCGATCGCCCTCTTCGTCGTGGCGATCTACATCATCGTCCGCCAGGTGAAGGCGATCCGCGCCGAGCAGGCCCTGCGCGAGACGAACCAGTTCGCCACGGAGATCATCCAGAACGCCGGCGAGGGGATCGTGGTCTACGACCGCAACCTCCGCTACCGCGTCTGGAACCGATTCATGGAGGAGCTCACCGGCAGGAGCGCCGAGGAGGTCATGGGCCGCTTTGCGCCGGACATCTTCCCCCACATCCGCGAGCAGCACGTGGACGAGCTGCTGCAGCGCGCGCTGCATGGCGAGGCCGTTTCCTCGCCGGACGTCCACTACTGGATCCCGGGCACGGACCGCAGCGGCTGGGTCTCGGCCATCTACC
>DATEOX010000593.1:0-2477 GCA_035273585.1 Thermoanaerobaculia bacterium | reverse complement strand
GAGATCATCAGCACGTACAAAACCCACGACGGCGATACAGGCTCCCCGGAAGTCCAGGTCGCGCTTCTCAGCGACCGCATCAGCTATCTCACCGAGCACTTCAAGACCCACGCGAAGGATCATCACAGCCGCCGCGGTCTCCTGAAGCTGGTCGGCCGGCGCCGCCGCCTTCTCGACTACCTGAAGAAGACGGACAATGAGCGCTACCGCACCGTGATCGACAAGCTCGGCATCCGCAAGTAAGCCACCAGGCCAGGGCCGCCTCCGAAACGGGGCGGCCCTTCGTTTTTGCGGGCCCGATGCCTGCACGCTCTCTTCCTTCCCGGCCGGATCCCATCATTCGGCCCCAAAGCGGAAACCAATCTAACGGCCCGGCGGCGATGAGTGGCCCCGCGGTCCACGAAGGAAACCAATGACGTTCAAGAAAGAAATGCAGATCGGCGGGAAGACCCTGTCGCTGGAGACCGGTGCGGTCGCGCGCCAGGCCAACGGCGCATGCGTGATCCGCTACGGCGACACGGTCGTGCTCGCCACCGCCTGCTACAAGGACGGCGTCGTCCTGGGCGACTTCATGCCCCTCACCGTCGACTACAAGGAGTACACCTACGCCGGCGGACGCATCCCGGGCGGCTTCTTCAAGCGCGAAGGACGCCCCACCGAGAAAGAGATCCTCACCTCCCGCCTCATCGACCGCCCCCTGCGCCCCTCCTTCACCAAGGGCTACCGGCAGGAGACGCAGATCATCGCCCTGGTCCTCTCCGCCGACGGCGAGAACGACCCCGACGTGCTCGCCATCAACGCCGCTTCGACCGCGCTGATCATCTCCGAGATCCCCTTCCCGAAGGCCATCGGCGCGGTGCGCGTCGGCTATCTCGACGGCCAGCTCGTGATCAACCCGACCAACTCCCAGCGCGACCTCTGCGACCTCGACCTCGTCGTGGCCGGCACCGACGATGCGATCGTGATGGTCGAGGCGGGGGCGCGCGAAGTGGATGAGAGCGTCGTCCTCGACGCCTTCGACGCCGCGCATGCCGAGATCAAGCGCATCTGCGCGCTGCAGAACGAGCTGCGCGCCTCCGCCGGCAAGCCGAAGCTGGAAGTCACCTACACGCCGAAGTACACCGAAGAGCTCTTCAACGAGCTGATGACGAACTTCGCCGAGCCGCTCAAGGCCGCGCTGCAGATCAAGGGCAAGGGCGAGCGCCGCGAGGCGATGCGCGCCGTGCGCACCGCCCTCCTGGCCACCATCCCCGCCGAAGAGACCGAGAAGATCACCGCCGCCACGGCCGCGTTCGTGGAGATGGAAGCGCACCTCTTCCGCAAGCTCGTCCTCGACGAGGGCAAGCGGGTGGACGGCCGCTCCTTCTCGGAGATCCGCCCCATCACCATCGAGCTCGGCGTGCTCCCCCGCACCCACGGCTCGGCCATCTTCACCCGCGGCGAGACGCAGGCGCTCGTCACCGTGACCCTCGGCACTCCGCAGGAAGCGCAGAAGATCGAGGACTTCGAAGGCGAGACGTTCCAGCGCTTCATGCTCCACTACAACTTCCCGCCGTTCTCGGTCGGTGAAGTCAAGTTCCTCCGCGGGCCGGCCCGGCGCGAGATCGGCCACGGCAACCTGGCCCGCCGCGCGCTCGCCCCGCTGCTGCCGCCGGAAGACGAGTTCGCGTACACCATCCGCATCGTGAGCGACATCCTGGAGTCGAACGGGTCGTCCTCGATGGCCTCGGTGTGCGGCGGCTCGCTGGCCATGATGCAGGGCGGCGTGCCGATGCGCTCGGCGGTCGCCGGCGTGGCCATGGGCCTCGTCACCGGCGAGAACAACAAGACCGCCGTGCTGTCGGACATCGCGGGCATGGAAGACCACGAAGGGGACATGGACTTCAAGGTCGCCGGCACGCGCACCGGCATCACCGCCCTGCAGATGGACATCAAGGTGAGCGGTCTCTCCCGCGACGTGATGCGCCAGGCGCTGGCCCAAGCCCGCGACGGCCGGATGCACATCCTCGGCCTCATGGAGGCGGCCATCCCCGAGGCGCGCAAGGAGCTGTCGGAGTATGCCCCGCGGCTGTACACGATCCAGGTGCCGAAGGACCGTATCCGCGACGTCATCGGCTCGGGCGGCAAGACCATCCGCTGGATCGTCGAGGAGACCGGCACGAAGATCGACGTGGCGGACGACGGCAAGGTCACGGTGGCCTCGACCGACGAGAAGTCGGCCGAGCGCGCGCTGGAGATCATCCGCGGCCTGACCGCCTCGCCGGAGATCGGCAAGACGTACAAGGGCACGGTCAAGCGCATCGAGCCGTACGGCGCGTTCGTCGAGATCCTCCCCGGTCAGGCCAATACCTGCTGCACATCGCCAATCGTCGCCGCCAGGCTATTCAAATGCAGGCTCAACACCCGCTCCACCGGCGCCTGATCCATCGGCCAGTGCAGCGCCATGCTGCCCACCAACTTCCCTTCAGCACGGATCG
>DATEOX010000592.1:0-2976 GCA_035273585.1 Thermoanaerobaculia bacterium | reverse complement strand
GGGAGAGGGTGGCCGAAGGCCGGGTGAGGGGCGTCGCCCCGCCCTACCGCATCGCGGCCCTCGGCTGGTCCTTCATCCCCGACACGCCCGGCGCATACGGCCTGGAGGACGTCAAGACGACCGACCCGATCTCCAGCCCGCAGTCGATGCGCATCGTGCGTGGCTACCTGCACGCAGTGCCGAACGACTACGACCAGGTCTTCGGCGACGTCTCCGAGCCGTTCCTCGATTTCCTGAACATCCGCTTCGTCTACGTGCCGCCCGAAATGTGGATCACCGACCCGCGCTTCGCCCTCCGCCACCTCGGCAGCGACGGCGCGGTGTTCGAGAACCTCCACGTGCAGCCGCGATATCAGCTCGTGCGGCGCTTCCTGGTCGACCCGTCGCTCGACCGCGGCATCCCGAAGATGAACGCGCTGCGCGACTTCTCGAGCGATGCGCTGGTCACGCACGTGCCGCCGCAGGTCGAGCGGCGCGCGCCGGCACTACTCGCCGAGGATGCGGAGGGCTTCCACGCCAGCGCCGGCGGAAGCGTGCGCGTGATGCGATACGAGGCCAACCGCACCGTGCTCGACGTCGACAGCCGCGGCTGGAGCCTGCTGGCCACGAGCGACGCCGACTGGCCCGGCTGGCGCGCGTACTGGAACGGCAAACGCGAGCCGGTGGTCACGGTGAACGACGCCTTCCTGGGCGTCTTCGTGCCGCCTGGACGGGGAACGCTCGAGCTGCGCTACCGGCCGGATGCCTTCATCGACGGACTGCGGATCAGTGGAGCGGGCGCCCTGATCGCGCTCGTGCTGCTCGGAGTCAGACTACGCCGGGGACGATCACCACTCTGATGGATACGAGGAATTCTGGCATTCCGGCACTCTATCATAGAATGCCCGAACGCAAGCGTCCCGTTCAGAACAGCCGCCGCCCCACCATCCCCTGCTCGTCCGTTTCGTTCGTCAGCAGCCAACCGACCACGTCGCCGGGCACGAATCGCTGTGCCGCGTAGCCCTTCACGTCGAGGGCGGCCGAGCCGTAGCGCTCGACTTCCGGCGTCTTGATCTCGCCCAGGCGGCGCTGCCAGAGCTCGAAGTTGCCTAGGCGCAGATCGACCCAGCCGGTGGCGGCGTGGCGCTCGATGGAGGCGGCGTCGAGCGGCACGACCGTCCCGTCGGCGGGCGGCGGCGGGATGCTCACCCGCGGACCGCGCGTCAGGACGAGGCGGCCATCGCGGTCGCGGAGCATCGGCACGCCGATGGTGATGATCTCGCTGACGATCTCCGGATGGGCGGCCAGGTACGCCTCCACCTTCGCCTGCAGCTCCGCGGGCGGGATGCGGCGGATCGCCTCCACCTCATCCGTTCCCGCCGCGCCGAGGATCAGGTGCGCCTCGGCGAGCAGCTTCGATAATTTCGGCGGCCCGAGGTGGCCGATGGCGATGGACGGCAGGACCTCGCCGGCCCGCCGCTCCTCCAGGCGCTGCATGGCCTGGATGGCGTGCTCGCGCAACACTCCGGCGCGGTAGCTCGGCTCGGTGATGGCGCCGTCGATGGCGGCCAGCACGTCGCGGCCCGTCGAAGCGCCGAGGATCTCTAAAACGACGGTGCGCGCGACCTCCTCGGGCGTCACGTACTCCATCTGCCGCGGATAGGTGATGGCCTGGAACTCGCCGATGGAGAAAAAGCCGTTCTCGCCCGTGTCGGCGCCGATGATCTCCAGCTTCACGTCGCGATCCTGGAAGCGGCCGTAGCCGGCCTCGTCGCGGAGCTGGAGGCGCGCGCCGAGCTCCTCCTCGCGCGGGCTGACCAGGTACGCCGGCGTCCGCTCGCCGCGCAGGGTGATGTGCCGCGCCGCGACGCGCTTGAAGCCGATCATCGCCCCCGGCTTCACCTCCTTGATGGTCGCACCGTGCCGCTCCTCCGAGGTGCCGGGTGTGCGGGCGAGCAGAAACAGCAGGCCGGTGTGAGCGAAGCCGATGGCCGACTTGGCCAGCAGTTGCAGCGACGGCTTGTCCTCGCTGTGCGTGTATGGGATGTTGATCCCCATCCCGCCCGTCCCGGTCGTGCCGACCTTCACGTACACCTGCACGTGCGACTCGGACAGCGCGCGGTGGAGGAAGAGAATGTGCCGCGCGATCTGCGGCACGCCCTGGCTGATGAGCAGCTCGCGGACGGCGCCGATCAGGTCGGGAAGCCTGGCCAGCTTGTCGGCATCGGTCGCCTCTTCGATGGTCCGCAGCAGCGAGTAGGTCTTCTGCGCGACTTTGAACTCGTCCTGATAGCTGATGGCGGTCGCGGTGTTGATGCAGTCGACGATGATCTGCGGCTGGTGCTCCTCGATCAGCTTCCACATCGCCGACTTTTTGTAGTCGGCGTCGCGGGAAAAGATCTCGGTGAAGAGCTCCTCGTACGCCACGGTGTCGCGCACGATCTCGTCCCGCCGCCGGCCCTGCAGCGACTGGGGGATGAAGATGTCGCCCGCCGCGCCGACGAGCTCCACCCCTTCGATCTGTTCGGAGAGGAAGTCGATGGCCTCGCGCACTTCATCGTCGCGCAGGGAGGCGATGACGATCTTCGACGGCCGCAGCTCGCGCGCCGCCTCCCGCGCCACCTGCAGGCCGACCATGCCTGCGCCGCCGAGGATCAGGATGGTGGGGCCGCGCCGCTCAATCATCGATGCGGTCTTCTTCGCCCATCGGGAGGCCCCAGCGCTCGGTGATGCGCGTGTGGGTCAGCCAGCGCTCGCAGTCGAGCGCGGCCTCGCAGCCGCTGCCGGCGGCGGTGATGGCCTGGCGGTAGATGTGATCGACGACGTCGCCGCAGCCGAAGACGCCCTGGATGTTCGTCACGGTCGAGTGGTGATCCGCCTAGCAGGGCTTCGCTACACCCACTACAGGAGACAGATCCCATGTATTTCGTTCCGGATGCCGAACAGGAACTGCTGCGCGATAGCGTTCGCCGCTTCATGAAAAGTGAAGTGGCCCCG
>DATEOX010000591.1:0-7594 GCA_035273585.1 Thermoanaerobaculia bacterium | reverse complement strand
GAATAGCGTGCTGTGCAGCGCATCTGCGTCTTCTGCGGCTCGAACCGCGGCGCCCGTCCGGAGTACGCCGCGGCCGCCCGCGCCCTCGCCTCGGCACTCGTGCGCGACGGGATCACGCTCGTCTACGGCGGCGGCCGTGTCGGCCTGATGGGCGAGCTCGCCGATGCCGTCCTCGCCGCCGGCGGCGAGGCCATCGGCGTCATCCCCCGCAACCTCGTCCTGCGCGAGGTCGGCCACGCCGGCCTGACCGAGCTGCGCGTGGTGGAGACGATGCACGAGCGGAAGGCGCTCATGGCCGACCTCTCCGATGCTTTCATCGCGCTCCCCGGCGGCCTCGGCACGCTCGAGGAGGTCTTCGAGATCTGGACCTGGGCCCAGCTCGGCGTCCATCAGAAGCCGGTCGGCTTCCTCGACACGGCCGGCTACTACGCGCCGCTGCTGTCGTTCCTCGATCGCGCCGTCGAAGAGCGCTTCATCCGCCCGCAGCATCGGGCCGTCGCGATCGTGGAGCAGGATGTCGACGCGCTGCTGGCCCGCATGCGCGCGTTCGTCCCGCCTGATGTGGAGAAATGGATCGATGTGGCACGCACGTAAAGCGATCGTCCTCTGTGTGCTGCTGACCGCCTGCGGCTCGGTGCGGCTCGTGGAGGTCCAGCAGTCCGACATGCTCTTCTTCGGCACCGGCCGCGTCAGCGGTGAGCCGGTGAGCGACGGCGAGTGGCGCCTCTTCGTCGACGAGGTCATCACGCCGCGCTTCCCCGGCTTCACCGAATGGTCGGCCGAGGGTCACTGGAAGGCGGACCGCGAGCGGACGCACGTCGTGCAGATCCTGCACAAGCGCCGCGGCGGCGAGGAGCGCAAGGTGGCGGAGATCATCGCCGAGTACAAGCGCCGCTTCGAGCAGGAGTCGGTGCTATGGGTTCGCACCGAGGCGCTGGCTACGCTGGAGTAGGAGCTCCCGCACGAAGTAGAACAGCAGCCCCGCCGCCATCACGTACAGGCCGCCCACCTTCAGCCCCTTCTCGGGCGAGATCACGATGAACGTCCAGAGGCCGAGGGCGATGATGGCCGGCAGCGGGTAGAGCCACATCCGGAAGGGGCGGGGGCGGTGGGGGTCGCGGATGCGCAGCGCCACGGCGCCGACGATCTGGGCCATGAAGGGGATCACCGCGCGTATGGAAAGAATGGCCTGCAGCACGTGCTTGAGCGGGATCCAGCAGAAGACCGCCGCCACCGCGCCGAGGAAGAGGAGGGAGACGATCGGGTACGACTCGGTGGCGTGCAGTCTGGCGAAGATGGCGAAGAAGTTCCGGTCGCGCGCGGCGGCGAAGAGGATGCGCGAGTAGCCGAGCATCAGGGAGAAGATGGAGGCGAAGGCGGTCCAGAGGATGAGGATGGAGATCCACTTCGCCGCCCGGCTGCCCATCAGCGCGGCGATGTAGTCGCCGACCACGGACGGGGAGGTCATGGCCTGCTGCATGGGGAGTACGGAGATGATGCAGGCGTTCATCACCAGGTAGATAACGCCGATGGCCAGGATGGAGATCACGATCACGCGCGGAATGGTCTTCTCCGGCTCGCGCACTTCGTCGCCCAGGTAGCAGATGTTGTAGTAGCCGAGATAGTCGTAGACGGAGTAGATGAGCGCCACGCCGAGGCCGGCGTAGCCGAGCTTGTTGTCCAGGCGCGGCGCGTTCCAAAAGGTGAAGGCCTCGAGCTTCAGGTGCGGCAGCCCGGCCCCGATGACGATGGCCAGCGTGGCCAGCACCCCGATCCAGAGGAGGATCGAGAAGCGTCCGATGGCCTCGATCCTTCGCAGCAGGAGCAGCACGGTAATGACGCAGACCATCATCGCCGTCGGCGCGACGTGCGTTCCGGCCCACGGCAGGAGGATCTTCAGGTAATTCGCGAACCCGATGCACCCCGAGGCCATCGACAGCGGCGCGGAGAAGAGGATCTGAAAGAGGAAAAGGAAGGAGACGAGCCGCCCGTACTTGCCGTACGCCTCCTTGAGGAAGACGTACGAGCCACCCGCCTTCGGCATCTCGCTGGAGAGCTCCGCCGTGACGAGCCCGTCGCTGATGGCCAGCAGCCCGCCGAGCACCCAGGCCAGCATCCCCCGCCCCCCGCCCATCGCCGCCAGGATCAGCGGGATGGTGATGAACGGACCGATGCCCACCATGTCGATCATGTTCAGGGCGATGCCACGCCAAAGGCCGATGTCGCGACGGAGCTCGGACACGAGGGGAGGGAGTGTACACGGCGCGCAGGCCCTGCTTACCACCGCGGCACGAGGCGTGCCGCGGCTGGCGGGCGGGACGCCCGCTCACCGCGCCGGCTTCCGGAGATACGTGACTCCCGGAAACGACTCGAAGTCTCCGTCGCTCGTGACCAGCTCGGCGCGGTAGGTCAGCGCCGTCGCGAGGATCATCGCGTCGGCCATGGCCAAGCCGTGCTCGAGGCTGAGGTCCGCCGCGGTCAGCGCCAGCTCGCTCGTGATCGGAACAATGCGCGTTCGCTGCATCGCTGACACGGCGATCACTGCGTCGGCTTCGGAGAGCTCACGCTTCAGACGTTTGTAGACCTCGTACACGATGATCACCGGCGTGACGATCGCGTGGAGGTTCCGCAGTCTTGTGGCGTATTCGTTGGAGAGAGGGCCGTCCGTGAAGAACTCGATCCAGCCGGAGGAATCGACAACGATCACATCCGGTCCTTCTTTTCACGCAGATCGTCGGTCCGGATTCCCTTCGCGAATCCTCGCAGCGCGGAAAGAGGCCGCTCCGGGACGAGCGTGATCGTTCCACCCTTCGCGATTACCTGAAGCTCCTGCCCGACTTCCAGCCCCATGCTCTCGCGGACTTCCTTCGGGATGACGACCTGGTATTTGGGCGAGATTCTGGTGCGCGCCATGGCGCTCATTGTAAGCGTTACCGCGCTCTGCGCTTCACGAACCCCGTGATCCGCGTGAGCACCACGTGCGTCGTCCGCCCGCCCGCCCGGGCGATCTCCACCGACGTCGAGCGGGCGTCGGAGGTCGCGGCGGCGCCGGTGAAGCGGCCGGGGAGGGTGATGCGGAACGTGCCCGTCGCGCCAGCGTTCGGGTCGGCGGCGTAGAGGTGCACGGTCTTGCCGTCGTCCGTCATGTACACGACGGCTTGTGCATTCGACTGGATGCCGTCCACCGTCCCCGGCGCCCAGAAGGCGATGGCCGTGGCGTTCGTCCGGCGGTCGCGCACCGCGGACGCGGTCGTGTCGTTGGCCAGGACGGAGAGCGGCGGGTTGGCAGCCCAGGCGCGCATCGCCTCCGGCGTCGTGGCCGGGACGATGGCGTACTCGGCGCGGGCGTTCACCGGCGCGACGCCGTGATCGAGCGACATCGTGACGAACGTCGCGGAGCGCGGCGTGGCATCATCCGAGCCGCCGAGGGAGGCCCAGGTGCCGGTGCGCGTCTCGCGGCGCGTCTGCAGATTCGCCGTATCCGAGAACCAGTACCCCACCCCCTCGGCGAACGCGTAGTTCGTGCCGGTGATCAGCGGCGACGAGGCATTGCGCAATGGCCACTGCTGCACGACGGTCTCGACACGGTTGCTGGTCGGCGACGTCACGCCATTGGTCAGGAAGACGACCGCATCATCGAAGAAAAAGTACGACTTGTTCGCCCGGAGCTGTGAGCCGAGCGGCGCGAGCTCCATGGCCGAGACGCCGTTCATCCCGTCGCCGGTGCCGCCGGCGTACGAGCGGGTGCCGTAGCCGTACGTGGCGTCGGCGGCGCCGGGCTTCTGCTCAACGGTGATGCCGGGAAGGCGCGTCCAGTCGAGGGCGGGCCAGACGTCGCGGCCGAAGTACTCGTCGCCGTCGAGGACGAGGTAGAAGCGGCCGTCGGACTGGCGCGAGCCGAGGATGTTCTCGTCATTCGTCGACTCACCCGATTTCGTCCGCCTGGAGAACATCTTCACCGATGCGAACCAGTTCGGGCGGCGGTGGACCGTGTAGTCGGAGTTGTAGTAGTGGCGGTGGCCTTGCGGCCCGGCGGCGGCGGGACGGGTGCGCTCGATGATGGTGGCCAGCGAGGAGAGCTCGGCCGGAAGGCCCCACTGCCACGACTGGAGCATGCGCGCCGCGGCGCCGCGGATCTCCTCGCGCCTGGGCGAGTCGAACTGCGCCGCCTGGAGCAGCGCGGCGATGCCGTTGTAGCCGGTGGTCGAGGAGCGCGCCACCTCTCGGCCGACGACCGAGACGTCGAAGTAGTTGCCGTACAGCGACCAGGCCACGCCGTCCGCGATGTAGTCGGCGAACGCGTTCAGCGATGACGCGGGCAGCGAATACGCGCTGCCGCGGGTGAGGAGCGCGTAGCGGGCCACGTCGTTGGCGAACGAGCCGCCGTAGCCGCCGGTGTAGAGCTGCGCGCCATGCTGATGGAACGACGCGTCGGGCTTGATCCCCTCGCCGAAGGTGACGGCGTTCGGCGTGGCCACGGTGGCCATCGCGTCGCGCACTTGCGCGAGCAGGAGCGGATCATCGCGCAGCAGGGCCAGGCAGAGGTGCGTGTACGACGACCAGACGAGGTTCTCGCCCGTCGGCACCGGCCCGACGATCCCCCGTCCCGTCGGCGTCGGGCCGATCTTGCGGGCGATCGACAGCACGAGGTCGTCGTACGTCTGCTGGTCGATCTCGCCGCGCATGAGAACCAGCGCCGGGGCGAGGTCGAGCGGCGTGCCGATGGTCCAGAACCACCAGTTGCCGAGCGGCAGGGCATTCGGGCCGTAGTAGTTGCGGGCGTAGCCGAGGGCGGCGTCGATCTGCGTCCGGAGCTGCGGGTCGCGGTAAAAGCGCTGGCCGGGCGTCTGATACGCCTTGACCATCACGATCAGCCGCCGCGAGTGGTCCCACGGCGACCAGCTCCCGTCGGGCGTGTCCTTGTAATTGATGTCGCTCCAACTGCCGTCGCTGAGGAGGAAACCGGGCGCCGTGACGCTGCGCGTCTGCGACTCGAGGTCGCCCAGCGCCCCCTGCATCCGCGGCGAGGTGCGCTCCGCGCCGGCCGCCGTGTAAAAGTCGACGAAGTTCTTGCGGACGACGTCGATGTCCGCCGCCCGCGCCGAGAAGGCGACGAGCGAGCCGATGGCGAGCAGGAACAGGAACCGGGATCGGGACAAGTTATTTGTGGAAAGTCGCGCAGCGACCCGGAGTATTCCGACAGCTACGTCACCATCGGATCGAGATCATTCGTCACATCGATCCGATCGAACTGCGCCCCGAGGAACCGCACCCCCACCCACACCTCGGCCACCAGCAGCGCGACGGACGGAACCGTGGCGACGGCGAGCACGACAGGGCTGCCGGCGAAGAAGCGGTGGGCCATCCAGAGCGCGGGGAGGAAGAGCAGCGCGGCGGGGATGAGGGCCAGGCCGAGGACGAGGAGGTTGCCAAGCATCAGGAGGAGGCGCTGGCCCATCATGACGAAGCCGCGCGGCTCGTCCTTGGAGCGGAAAGCCCACGCCGGCAGGAGCACCGGGAGGGCGTTGCGGATCACGAGTTGCGCGCCGCAGATCGGCACCGCGAAGAGCAGCGCCACGACGACGTACTGCGGCGAGGCGAAGAAGGCCAGCGGGCCGCCCGTGTCGAAGACGTGCAGCAGCGTCGAGGCGAAGCCGAGGAGGAGAAGCTCGATGAGAGAGATGATGACCAGCGGCGCCGCCATCTCCGCCGCCACCAGCCGCTCGCCGCTGATCGGATAGCTCTTCAGCACCTCGATGCGCGGCAGGTCGAGGCGGAGGTCCTGCGGGAACCAGACCGTCCCGATCAGCGGGAACATTGCGGCCATGAAGAGCTCCATCGTGGCGAACGTCAGGCGGATGCCTGGTTCGCGGGAGAAGACGATCTGCGCCGCAAAGTAGGCGGCGAGGACGACGATGCCGACCATCCAGGCCGCGGAGATGCGCAGCGCCGCGATGAGGTTCTTCCAGAAGATGGCCATCTCCGGCCCGGCCCCGTCGCGCAGACGGAAGGGAGGCGGCATGCGCCGGAACATCACCCGCGTGCCGGGCTGCTGGATGCGCCGGCCGGCGTTCCGCGCCGTCCTCCGCGCGCTGGCCGCGATCGAGGCCTCCTCGAACGAGACGTTCAAACGTCCGGCGATCAGGAAGAAGACCGCCGCCAGACCGACCAGCGCCGCGCCGTTCACCGCGAACGGCCCCGGCGCCTTGGCGAAGGCGGCGGCGCTGAAGAAGCGCGGCACGAAGAGCATCGTCCTCACCACCGGCCCATGGAAGGGCGTGTCCGCCAGGCGGACGATGCGCGCCTGCCGCTGCGACTTCATCGCCGTGGCCAGCTCGCGGTCGAGGTGACGGCCGCGCAGGTCCAGCGTCACGGCCCAGGAGATCGCGGCCAGGACGGCGATCACGGCGAAGAGGCGCCAGAAGAAACCGATGCCGCGCAGCTTGAGGCGCGCCCGCGCCAGGGCGACCATCATGAAGTAGATGTTCAGGGTGGCGAAAGCGAGGAACAGGCCGGGGAAGTTGCCGCGGCGGAGGATGAAGGCCATCACCGAGGTGGTGATGAGGAGCTGCGGCAGGGTGCGCATCAGCTTGTAGAGCAGGAGCTGGCGGCGCGATACGGGGGCGGGGAAGAGGAACTGGATCTCCGCCTCGCTGAACTCCAGACCGCCGCTCTGGCCGGGGAAGGCCCAGACCAGGACCATCATGCTCAGCACGACGATGGATATGATGTCGATGCCGAGGTCGGAGCCGAAGTTCGGCCGCGGAGCGCGCGCGGTGTGGCGGAAGGCGAAGAACCAGAGGTAGGCCAGGCCGGCGATGGCCGAGACGAGATAGCGCGGGTTGCGCAGGCGGCGGAGGCGGACGAGGATGCGGTTCTTGAACGTGGTCGCCGTCACGAAGGCGAAGGCCCGGATCATGTCGCCGCCGGCTCCTCGGCCGTGATCTTGAGGAACGCCTCCTCCAGCGACATGTCGCCCCGCCCCTGGGTGATCTGCCACTTCAGGTCCTCGATCGTCCCGTAGGCGATGCGCGTCCCGCTGCGGATGATGGCCACCGTGTCGCACAGCTCCTCGACCAGATGGAGGAGGTGCGAGCTGAGGATGACGGCCGCGCCGCCCTGCGCGCGGCGGACGATCGACTCTTTCATCCGCCGGATGCCCAGCGGATCGAGCCCGGTCAGCGGCTCGTCGAAGATCAGCACCTCCGGGTCGTGCAGGAAGCCGCAGGCGATCATCAGCTTCTGCTTCATCCCGCGGGAGAGCTCGGTGGGGAGAGCCTTCCGCTTGTCGGCCAGGTCGAGCTCCGCGAGGAGCGGCGCGATGCGCTCGCGGAAGCCGGCCACGCCGTAAAGCGTGCCGACGAACTGCATGTGCTCCTCGACGGTGAGGTAGTCGAAGAGGCGCGGCTCGTCGGGGAAGAAGGCCAGCCGCCGCTTGGCCTCGACCGGATCCGTCTGGATGTCGTGCCCGCAGATGCGCACCTGCCCGTCGGTGGGCGGATGAATGCCCGCCAGCGCGCGGAGGGTGGTGGTCTTCCCCGCCCCGTTCGGCCCGACCAGCCCAAGCACTTCACCCGCCTTGACGGTGAAGGAG
>DATEOX010000590.1:0-7159 GCA_035273585.1 Thermoanaerobaculia bacterium | reverse complement strand
GGATGAGATCGAAGCGAATGCCGTCGTCGGGCACCGGGAGGTTGCGGATGCCGTCCGGGTTGAACTCCGAGCTGTAGCGGTTGAAGTGGACGAAGTGCGCGCTTGGATACTTCCGCCGCCCTTCCTCCACCACCTCCGGATGGACCTCCATGCACCAGTAGTCCTCGTGCCGCACGTGGCCGTTCACCCCCACCAGGAAGTTGCCGATGTTGCCGCCGAAGTCGAGGATCTTCCTCCCCTGCCAACGCGGATGGCCGAGCACTTCGTCGAAGTACCCGAACTGGTTCACGCGGGTGGAGAAGTGGACGCTCTGCATCAGCGCGGTCTCCTGATGATGCAGCAGTGCTGCATCTCGCCGTGCACCGGCGGCCGGACCTCGGCGCCCGGAAACTCGCGGCCCATCCGCTCCACGGTGTAGTAGACGTGGTAGCTCATGCAGGGCGGCCCGTCGCCGTCGTCGTTCGCGTAGAAGTCGGTGCCGTCGACGAGCGCGCACCAGTCGACGCCCTGGCTCCTGGCCATGATGCCGTCGATGTTCGTCGGTGTGCCGTTCGCCCGGAAACGGCCCAGGCGCCACTCCAGCGCGCCGACGTCCCAGCTCTCCGGCAGCGGGTTGACGTGCGGGTCGATGAAGGTGAAGGCCAGCACGCCGCCCGGCGCGAGCCGCGCCCGGAGCTGACCGACGAGATCATGCATCTCGGCGCGGGTGGTGTGGGTGAAGACGGAGTAGGCCACGATGACGTCGAAGAGCGTGCCGAGGTCGGGGACCGGCTCGTCCGGCCGGCCGTCCGGATTGAACGAGCAGTTGTAGCGGTCGTAGTGGACCCAGTGCGCCCGCGGGAAGCGGCGCCGCCCTTCCTCCAGCGCCTCGGGGACGACGTCCAGGCAGTAGTAGTCCGCCGGATCGAGCGTGCACTCCGGGTCGAGGAGCAGGCCGCCCTCGTTGCCGCCGAAGTCGAGCACCTTCCGGCCGCTCCAGTCGGGATGATCGAGCTGCCGATCGAAGTAGGCGAACTGCCCCGACTTGATCGAGCGCGGGCGCGTCGCCCGTTCTTCAGCCGTCCCCCGCCATCGATGCACTTCTTCCATGTCCCTCACGCTCCGTTTCGAAACACACAGCAGTGCTGCCACTCCGGGCTGACCGGCGGATACACGATGGCATCCGGAAAGAGCGAAGCGACGCATTCGGTGGTGAAGTACGAACAATACGACTCGTAAGGGTTGCCGGTGCGGATCTGATTCGACAGCTCGTCGCCCGGATCGACGTAGAGGTCGGCGTCGATGAGCACGCACCAGTCGCAGTGCATGGCCTGCTCGACCATGCCGTCCATCTCCGCCGCCGTCCGCACGTCGCGGTGCCGCTCCAGCATCTTGCGCACGTCCGAGCCCATCGGCAGACGCGGATCGGAAAGCGACCGGTCGTAGCGCGGATCGCAGAAGGTAAAGGCCAGCACGCCGCCCGGCGCGAGCATCCGCCGCAGACCGCTGGCCAGCTCCACCATTTCGCTCCGGTCGGTATGGGTGAAGACGGAGAAGGCGAGGATGAAATCGAAACGGATGCCGGGATCGGGGATCGGGAGGTTGCGCGTGCCGTCCGGGTTGTACTGCGGGCTGTAGCGGTCGAAGTGTAAAAAGTGCGCGCGGGGCCACTCGCGGCGGCCCTGCTCGACCACGTCGCGGTTGATGTCGATGCACCAGTAGTCTTCCTGCGCCACGCGGTCGCCGGCGCCGACCAAAAACGTGCCGATGTTGCCCCCGAAGTCGAGCACCTTCCGCCCCTCCCAGCACGGATGTCCGAGCAGCTCGTCGAAATAGGCGAACTGCGTGATGCGGGTGGAGACGAGGTTCCACGGGAGCGAGGCGACCATCATCCCTCCCCCTCCGCGTCGACCGTCCAGGGCACCGGCTCCGGCGCCGCGCCGTGCCGCTCGGCCCACTCCTGCAGGGCCCAGGGCGGCGTATCGACGTCGCGGTAGCCGCCGAGGAGCTGGCGCGCGATGGGCGTCGCTTTCACGAGCTGTTCGTTCTCCGGCGCGAGGTAGACCTCGGGCGTCATCCAGCGATAGGCGTAGCCGTACATCAGCACGCGCGAGGTGCGCCCGCTGCGGTTCGGCGTCGCGGTGTGGAAGAGGCGGTTGTCGAAGAGGAAGGCGTCGCCGGCCTCGAGGGTGAGATCGCACAGCTCGACGTCCAGCGGATCGACGCTCCCCTTCGGCAGGACGAGCGGCGCCATGCGCATGTGACTCTTGCGCGCCAGCAGGGTCATGCCGGAATTGGCGCGGGGAAAGTCGGTCAGGCAGTAGCAGACCTTCACCCCGACGCGGGGCAGGTATTGATGGCCGAGGTCCTTCGGCATGCGGATGTCGCGATGCCAGCCGCGGCGAAACGGCGGAGCGTCGGGGTTTTCCGGCCGCTTGTAGATGAGCGCCGTGGAGTGGAGGTGGATGTTCGGGGAGAGGAGCTGCACGATGAGCGGCACGGTGGGCGAGTGCGCGACGAGCTCGAACAGCGCCTGCTCGCGGAGCAGGCCGGGACGGAGGTCGAGGTGGTTGTACTCCGGCCGGTCGCTCACCTCCGGCTTGCGCAGGAACGCGTCTGCCAGCCGGTCGCCAGCCTCGACGAGCCGCGCGACGGCATCCGCATCGAGGACGTCGCGCACGACGAGGAAGCCGTCGTCATCGAAGGCCTGGCGCTGCTCGGGCGTCAGTCGCACGAAATCCATGACTTACTTTCGGATCACACAGCAGTGCTGCATCTCACCGTTCACCGGACCGCGGATGGACGCGTGCGGGAACAGCTCCTTCATGTACTGGGTCGAGTAGAAGACGTGACAGGTCTTCTGTTCGTCGGGGTGATACGCGCGCATCTCCTCCTGCTCGACGTAGAGATCCTGCCCGTTCACGAGCATGCACCACTCCGCCTCGCGCGCCTTGCGCAGCATGTCATGCGCCTCGGGGCTGGAGGCGTCGGGATGCTCGCGCGCCAGCCGCCACTGGAAGTTGTCGACGTCGTGCTTGCCGGGCCACGGCACGTGATGCGGATCGATGTAGGTGAAGGCGAGCGTGCCGCCGTCCGCGAGCCGTGCCTCGAGCTGCGCCACGAGGTCGAGCATGTCGGCGCGCGAGGTGTTGGTGAAGACGGAGTAGGCCACGATGTAGTCGAACTCGTGGTCGAACGACGGCAGCGGCAGCCCCGGCACGCCGTGCGGGTTGAAGAAGAAGCAGTAGCGGTCGTAGTGGATCCAGTGCGAGCTCGGATAGCGCGCCCGGCCGGCGTCGATCGACTCGCGCACCACGTCGATGCACCAGTAGCGCGGCCGCTCGATCGTGGCCCGCGCGTCGCGCAGGATGTTCCCCACGTTGCCACCGAAATCGAGCACGCTCTTCCCCTGCCACGAGCCGTTGCCCACCTGCTGGGCGAAGTAGCTGAACTGGCCGGTCTTTCTGGAGAGGAACGTCATGGCGTCCTCAGCGTGAGCCGGAGGCGCTGGCCAGCTCCGGCCCGTCCGCCAGCACGGCATCGATGTCGGCGAAGGGGAAGCAGCGCAGCCGCGAGCGCGGGTTGCAGTTGTAGATGGGAGGGAGCCACTCCTCCTGGCTGAGCTGCTCGAGGCAACGGAACGCGACCGTGTAGGCCAGGCCGGTCAGCTCCGTCTCATTCAGCGTCGGGTCGTACGTGTCGAAGTGCCGGCCGTTGTCCTCGTAGAAGTCGTAGCCGAGGAGGTAGATCGGGTTGCCGCCGAGAAGGATGGCCGTGTGCAGGGCCACGCAGCCGCCGCCTCCGCCGTACCAGCCGTCGGCGAACGAGTGGCCGACGCGGCGGGTGGGGGCCATCCGGCCGTCGAGGTTGTGCACGACCTCGAACACGTTGTCGTGCGTGTCGTGCGGCGCCGCGCCGTCGCCGGCGATGATCATCCCGTTGTAGCCCGCCAGCGCGCGGGCGTGCGTCTTGTGCGCCGTGACGTCGACGAAGGTCATCACCGTCGGGTGGTAGTGCTCCACGATGCGGTTCACGCCCACGGTGATCCGGCCGTCGAGGCGCTTGAAGTCGAAGCCGCGCAGGCTCGTCCCGGTAGAGAGAACGAAGACGGGCCGGCCGGCGTAGAGCTGATCGAGTGGATGTCTCATCCGAGCTCCGTATTGGGCCGCTCGATCCGGATGCGGCCCCGGCTGTCGACCACCTTCAGCCGGTCGCCCGCGCCGAGCGCGTGCACGACGAAGTTGCGCAGCGTGTCCTCGTTCCCCTGGGTCCGGAAGCGCTCCGCGTCGCCGATCACCCGCAGCTCCCCTTCCGGCGGGAAGAAATCAGGATTGATGCTCGGCCGCCGGCGGACGCCGTCCTCGAAGCACCAGAGCAGCTCGTGCGTGAGGTCGAACATCCGGGCGTGCTCGCGGAAGAACTCCGTCCGGCCGACGTAGAAGCCGCCGATGACCTTCGGCGCCCGATCGACGCGCAGGTCGCGCCCGAGGAGCTGGCGCACCAGGGCGCCGGAGAGCTCCAGCGTCACATCGACGTTCCCCTGCCGCGGGCCGAAGAGCACCGCCTCCGGATGGCGAGCGATGCACTCGTCGACGTATTCGATCCAGTCCGGCTCGATCTCGATGTCGGCGTCGAGCTTCACGAAGTACGGCGCGGTGGCCAGGCGGTTGATGTCCCGGATGGAGAAGAGCTCGAAGTTGCAATAGGGATCGGCGCTGTGCCGCGGCCGGTGCAGGACGTCGTACAGGCCGTCGAGGCGGAGGAGGTCGTCGTCGGAGAGGAAGCAGGAGGCGAGATGGACGGTGCCGCCGGGCAGCAGTTTCGGCAAGAGCGGAGCGAGCAGATCGACGTGCTGAGAGCCGCCGCAGATGAAGATGTCGAGCCGCTGCTTCCTGTCCTGACTCACGGCCACACGCTCCGCTCGTCCGGCCTTTCGGCCGGCAGTGACGATACGACGGAAATCCTTCGATGGGAAGACGATTCGCGCCTGCAAGTTGTGATCGGGTAGGATTTTCCGCTCCCGCGACACTCCTGTTTCATGAGATCCGTTCTCGCGCTCGGTACTTTCCTTCTCCTTCTCCTGACGGTCGCCGCCGCGGCCCGTCCGGCCCCCGGCACCATCCCCGCCCCCAACCTGCCGGACATCACGGTCCAGACCCAGGACGGTACCACCGTCCCGTTCGCCGACCTCATCCGGGACCGGACGGTAGCCATCAATTTCGTCTTCACCAGTTGCACGACGATCTGCCCGCTGATGGGCACCTCGTTCGGCCGTGTCCAGGATCTCCTCGGCGACCAGGCCAAGGACGTGGCCCTGATCTCGGTCAGCATCGACCCCGAGCATGACACGCCGGCCAAGCTGACGGCATGGTCGAAGCGCTTCGGCGTCCGCCCGGGCTGGACGCTGGTCACCGGCCGTAAGCCGGACATCGAGCGCCTCCTCCGGTCCCTCGGCGTCTTCACGCCGAATTTCCTGCAACACGCGCCGGTGGCCATCATCGGCCGCGAGTCGCGCGGCGTCTGGCGCCGCCTCGACGGCCTCGCCCCGCCGTCCAAATTCGTCTCGGTGATCCGCGACGTCGCCTCCACGGAGAATGCATCCCGATGAAACGCCTCCTCTTCGCCCTCCTGCTGATCGCTCCTCTCACCGCGGCCGCCCAGGCGCCGGCGGCGCAATACTTCGGCAACCTGAAGCTCGTCGACCAGAACGGCCGCCGCGTCGACCTGTACCAGGACCTGATGAAGGGGAAGACGGTGGTCATCAACTCCTTCTTCGCCTCCTGCACGGCGAGCTGCGCGATGATGTCCCGCACGTTCCTTTACCTGCAGGACAAGCTCGGCGACCGCGTCGGGCAGGACGTGACGCTCGTCTCCATCACCGTCGACCCGGAGCACGACACGCCGGAGAAGCTGAAGTCTTACGCGCAGCGCATCGGCGCGAAACAGGGCTGGTACCTCCTCACCGGCACCCGCGCGGAGGTCGACGCAGCCCTGCGCAAGCTCGGCCAGTACACCGAGGTGCGCGAAGGCCACGTGAACATCATCGTCGCCGGCAACGACCGCACCGGCCTGTGGAAGAAAGCCCTCGGCGTGGCCAAGTCGGAGGACGTGTACAAGGTCGTGGCCAGCGTCGCCGACGACAAGGGCGAGCCTTCGGCGGGCGGGGATTGAACACGGCGCTTCGTTAAACGTGCGCGTCGACGATGCGGCGAAGGTTCTCGATCAGCGGCGCGAGCTCCCGTTCGACGAGATTCCACACCAGATCGTCGTCAACCTCGCCGTATTCGTGAACCAGCACGTTGCGCTGACCGATGATCTTGCGCCACGGGATCTCCGGATGCGCTTCACGAAAGGCCGTGCTGACATGCTTGGCCGATTCGCCGACGAGCTGCACGGAGCGCTCCACGCTGCGGCGGATCTGCACATCCTCCCCATACACGTTGCGGTCGATTCCCGCGGTGAAGTCATCCACCACCTCGCGCGCGAAGCGGAGCATGTCCGCGACACGCGAGGTCGTCCTTCTCACGCGGCATAGATGACCTGTTGCGTCGTGAGGATCGCCTGCCGCCGTGACGGATTCGTCAGCCCCTTGCGGGAGATCAGATCCACCGGGCGTCCGAAAATGCGCTCCAGCTCGTCCTTCATGTCGACGAAATCCCACAGCGTCCACGGATTGGGCGACTCGAAGGAGACCAGCAGGTCGACGTCGCTGTCGACCCGGAAGTCATCGCGCAGTGCGGAGCCGAACAGCGACAGCTCGCGGATCCGCCACTTGAGGCAGAAGCCATCGATCGCTTCCGGATCGATCCCGAGTCGGGTCTGGACGATCTCGCGTCCGGTCATCGTCTGATTGTACGGCCGGATATGCGGTACCTTTCCCAGCATGATCTTCCGCGCGCCGGAGGCGCCGATCGACATCCCGGAGGTCGCGCTCACGCCGTTCCTCCTCGAGCTTGCGGCGGCCCGCGGGGACAAGGCGGCATTCATCGAGGGGCCGACCGGGCGCGTGCTCACGTTCAGCGGGTGGGCGGCGGCGGTGCGCAGGACGGCGGCCGGCCTGGCGAAGCGCGGCTTCCGAAAGGGTGACGTCTTCGCCATCTACAGCCCGAACCTGCCGGAGTATGCGGTCGTCTTTCACGCCGTGTCGCTGCTGGGCGGCATCGTCACCACGATCAACCCT
>DATEOX010000589.1:0-7848 GCA_035273585.1 Thermoanaerobaculia bacterium | reverse complement strand
ACTTCCTGCAGGTAAGCGTCGACCACGCGCATCGGATCGCCGATGGCTTCGGTGCGGCCGTGATCGAGCCACAGCGCGCGATCGCAGAGGTTGCGCACCTGATCGAGTTGGTGGGTGACGAAGAGCAGCGTCACGCCGCGGTACTTCATCTCCTGGATCTTGGCGATGCACTTCTGGGAGAACTCCTCGTCGCCGACCGACAGCACCTCGTCGATGAGCAGCACATCGGGATCGACGTGCACCGCCACCGCGAACCCGAGGCGGACGTACATCCCGGAGGAGTAGGTCTTCACCGGCTGGTCGAGGAACTCGCCGATGCCGGAGAACTCGACGATGCGATCGAAGCGCTGGTCGATCTCCTTCCGCGTGAGGCCGAGCATGATGCCGTTGATGTAGATGTTCTCCCGCCCGGTGATCTCCGGATGGAACCCCGCGCCGAGCTCGATGAGGGCCGCCACCCGCCCCTGCACCGCCACCCGCCCCTCGGTCGGCTTGAGGATGCCGGAGATGATCTTCAGCAGCGTCGACTTGCCCGAGCCGTTGCGGCCGATGATGCCGAAGGCCTCGCCGCGGTCGACGGCGAACGTCACGTCGCGCAGCGCCGGCACGGAGGCGTCGGGCGAGAGCTTCGTCTCCCGGCGCAGCAGCGCGCTCTTGAGCGTGGCGAACTGCGACTTGCGGCCCCAGAGGCGATAGGCCTTCGAGACGTGGTCGACCACGATCGAGGCGGACATCAGATCGCCTCCGCCAGCGTGTCCCGTAGCCGGTCGAAGACGGTGAAGCCGAGGAGCAGCGCAACGCTCGAGTAGACGAGCATCAGCACCGTGTCGGAGAGGTTCGGCAGCCGGCCGAAGAAGAGCACGTCCTGATACGCGATCACGAACGGCGTCATCGGGTTCATGCGCAGCAGCGCGCGCAGCAGGCGCGAGCTGACGTTGTCGATGAGGTAGATGATCGGCGTGACGAAGAAGCCGAGCTGCATCAGGTTGGTGATGATGTCCCGCAGGTCGCGGAAGAGCACCGACGCCGAGGAGACGATCAGGGCCACGCCGGCCACGAAGAAGGTCTGCAGGAGCATGAGGCAGGGCACGAGAAGCAGGGTCGGCGTCACGGTGATCTGCCCGAGGAGGGTGAAGATCACGATCGCCGCCAGGAGGATCGGAATCGCCAGCGCGAAGTGCACCAGATGCGACAGCACGACCACCAGCGGCAGCGCCTCGGCCGGGAACATCACTTTCTTGATCAGCCCCGCGTTGCCGGAGATGGCGTTGGTCGACTCCAGCACCGCCGCGGAGAAGAAGGTCCAGGGGAGGATGCCGGCGAAGAGGAAGAGCGGGTAGGCCTTCACCACCTGCTGCGGAAAGAAGCGGGTGAAGACGAGGGTGTAGACGCCGAGCAGGAGGAGCGGATTGGCCAGCGACCAGAAGAACCCGAGGATCGAGCCGCGGTAGCGCGCCTTGAGGTCGCGCGCCGTGAGGGCGGTGATGAGCTGGCGATGGCGGTAAAGGGTGGCGAGCATCCGGTCAGAACGAAGGATAGGTGAAAGCGGAGCTCTCCGGGAGCGGCAATCGTCCGTACCGCCGCTCGTCTTTCTCGAATGCGACGCGCGCGTCGGCTTCGGTCTCGCCGAGGGCGATCATCCGCTGCTGGATGCTGAGGGTGGCCGTGGTGCGCGCGGCGCTGGCAGTGACGAGGTCGGACCATTCCGTCCGCCAGACGCGCAATTCACCATCCTCGGATGCGGTGAAGGCGCGCTGCCCGTCCCGCACGAATCCGACGGCGATGACGGCGCCCTTGGTCTCGACGCCGACTGGCCGCCGGCGCTCGCGCAGGTCCCACAGCCGCGCCACGCCGTCCACGCCGCCGGCGGTGAGCAGCGCGTCGCCGTCTTCGCTGAAGACCATCTGCATGATGACGCCGACGTGCGCGAGGTCGGCCGTCCAGCGGAGCACCTGCCGCCGGTCGCCGCGAACATCGATGACGTGGCAACGGCCAGCCGCGGTGCCGACCGCGATGCGCGAGCCGTCCGCCGTGATCGCGCAACTGTCGACCCACTCCTCATCGCCGAACGGCCCCTCGACGCGCAGCTGCTTGCCGGCGGATGTGTTCCAGACGCGGGCCGTGCCATCCTTGCCGCCGGTCACTGCGATCGTGCCGTCGGCGCTCAGCGCGCCGGAGAGGATGGCGCCGCGGTGGCCCGTGAGCACCGTGCGCCGGGTGCCGTCCCAGACGTACGCGATCCCGTCGTCGTAGCACGCGAGCAGCTTCTTGCCGTCGGCACTGACGGCGACAACCGCCACCTTTGAGGGCGGCCCGATGAAGTCGTGGCGCCCATCCACCGACCAGCGCACGACGCTATGGTCGCCGAACGCGATCACATCGCCGCCGGGCGTGAGCAGCACGCCGCGCAGCGGCTCGCCGGCCGCGTCGGTCGCGCGGAGCAGCTTCGCGCCCTGCCAGATGCGGACGACGCCGTCCTCATGCGCGGTGGCGGCGAGCTTGCCGTCGGGCGTGATCGCGCAGGCTTTCGCCCCTTTTGCTGGGAGCGTACGGCTCGAGCGCCCATCCCACAGCATCGCGTCGCCGTCGCCGTCGACGGTGACGAGGCGCGCGCCGTCTGCCGTGGCCGCGGCGCCGCGAAGGCGCACTTTGTCCAGGAGCACGAGCGGCTCGGTCCGCGGCCGCACCGGCCAGACGGACGTCGTCCCCTCGTCGGAGCCGGCCACGAGCAGCGAGCCGTCGGGATGGAAGCTGACGCCTTCCACGCCGGGCTGGCTGCGCATCGTGAGCGGCGCGCCCGTGCTCGTGACCGGCCAGACGCGGATGACGCCGTCATCGCCATACGACGCAAGCAGCGGCTCGACCGGCGAGAAGAGCACCTGCAGGACGGGTGAGAGCTCGATGGCCGATGAGCGGCCGCTTTTGGCGATGTCGAAGATCTCGCGCGGCGTGCCGCGATCGAATACGAGCGGCGGGTCATCGCGGTCCGTCCGGACGACGCGGACGCGACCGTCGGTGCAGCCGGAGGCGAGCCAAACGCCGTCCGATGAGAAATCGATCGAGCGGATCGAATCCGGATGGGCGATCAGGCGGCTCGCTCCGCCCGCCGTCGCGCGCAGGTACAGCTCTTTGTCGAACGCCATCGCCACGAGCCGCCCATCGCGCGAGAAGCGGGTCAGTCGCATCGACGACGCATCGACGGGAGGCAGCCGCTGCTGCAGCGTCAGCGCCGCCGGCGTGACGGCGAATGAGTAGACCGCTCCGTCAGTGGTGACCACGAACCCGCCGTCGGCGGACCCGAACCAGACCTCGGCCACGCGCTCCGGCAGCGCAAACGCCTCGGCGCGACTCTGCCGCGGATGCCAAAGCACTGCGTTGCCGTCGTTCCCGATCACGGCCACGCGTTCGCCGGCAGGGCTGAAGACGATGCGCTCGACCGTCGCCGGGAAATCGCGGGCGGCGAGCTGCACGCCGTCCGCGCGCCAGATCCCCACGCGCTTGTCGGCGGCCACCGCGAACGCGTCCGCGCCGGGCATGACGGCGAACGCGTCGACTTTCCCCGCGTTCATCGCTATCGGCGTCGCGCGGCCGTCCGCGCGCCAGACGCGCGCGGTTCCGTCCTCCGAGGCGGTGACCACTCGTCCGCTGCGCGGAAGGAACGCGGCAAACGGCACTCTGCGCACATGGCCGCGCAGCAGCGCGAGCGGGATGGGCGTAGCCGCGAGGCGCTTCGCGACGCGCATCCCGTCCGCCGGCTCCTGCGCGGCGAGCTCGCGCAGGAGGAGCACGCCGGCCAGCGGATCGGGGACCGCATCGGCCGTGGCCACGATCGCATTCGTCCGCGCCAGGCGGGAGGAGACGAAGGACCGGCGCGCCTGCCACGTGGCGAAAAGCGCCAGCGTCGTGACGCCCGCCGCGACCGCGGTGGTGATGCGCGCGGAGCGGCGCCGACGCCGCAACTGCTCGCGCATCCAGATCGCTGCGAGCGGGCCGCTCTCCTCGTCGTTCCAGGCCAGGAGGTCGCGCGCCAGGCGGACCAGCTCATCGTCGGCGTTCTTCGCCGCGCCGCGGAAGGCCGGATCGAGGCGGCGCAGGTCGTACCAGATGCGCGTCCGGTGCAAGCCGAGGGCGCGGATTTCTTCGGGGAAACACGACTGGGGAGCGGCGATCGGATCGTCGCCGTGCGTTACGGCGATGAGCAGCCGCTCCGGATCACCGGCGAAGGCGCGCACCTCCTTCGCCACCCACGGCGATGCCGCGGCGGCCGGCGAGCAGAGGACGAGCAGCGTGCGCGAGCGGCGGAGCTCCGTCTCGATGATGCTCCAGATGGCGGCGTCGGGCTCGCCCTGCGGCCGGCGCGCGGGCAACCGGAAGTCGCTGCCGTCGCGGCAGATCTCGAGCTGCCGGACCCGCCCGCCACCCAGCTCCGCGTGGAAGCCTTCCAGGAATGTCTCGATCCGGCGGGCGATGGCGTAGTCGGCGACCGACGCATAGCTCAGGAAGGCGTCGTAGCGGAACGCCCCGACAGGCGCCACCGCGGCGCTCATGCCTACCCCTCGTCCGTCACGATGAACATCAGCGTCGTCGTTCCGATCTGGAATTCGGCCTTGTCCTGGAGCTCGACCGGCTCGTCGATGCGGCGGCCGTCGACGAACGTGCCGTTGGTGGAGGCGAGGTCGTGCAGGGTGTAGATCGTCTCCCGCACCTCGATGGCGGCATGCTGGCGGGAGGCCTCGCTGTCGGCCAGGGTGACGTCGGCGCCGGAGCGGCCGATGGTGATGCGCGGCTTCTCGATGCGGAAGACGCTGCCCGCGTCGTTGCCGTCCAGGACGGCGAGGGAGAGGCGCTTGCCGGCCGGCAGGCGGGGATCGGTCGGCTGCTTGCCGGTGGCGCGTGCGGAGGCTTCCGGTATGGGCGACTGCTCGGTGCTCTCGGGCGGCACCTTCGTCCGGCCGGTGTGCGTCGCGTCATGGCGGGAGGGGGGCGCGTCGGCCTTCTTGGCGAAAGCGGGGTTGTGGATCTCGAAGATCGCCTGGCATTTGGCGCACTTGATCTTCTTCGACGGCTTCCGCTCGAAGCGCTCCTCGTCGTACTGGTACTTCGAGTGGCAGCTTGTGCATTCGATGATCACGGCCGAATAGGATACCTCGCCCGCACGGCGCGCGGCGGTAGAATGCGCCGCGCCATGAGACGGACGCTCGCCCTCCTCTGCCTTGCCCTGCCGCTCGCCTGCACGACCATGCCCAGCACCTCCCCCTCCCCCTCCGCCACAGCCGCCGCCGACAAGCTGCCGATCAAGCCGGACACCCCGGCCCTCCTGGCCCAGTTGCCGCTGACCGTCATCGACTACGACCGCTCGCTCCTCGACGACAACGAGCGCCAGGTCGTGGCCAAGCTCATCGAAGCCTCCCAGCTCATCGACGAGATCTACTGGCGCCAGGTGTCCGAGCAGAACCCCGACTGGCGGGCGAAGCTCTACGCACAGGCCACCGCGCCCGGCGCGACGGCGCTCGACCGCGCCGGCTACGCCTACTTCCTGGCGAACAAGGGACCGTGGGACCGGCTGAAGGAAGACGAGCCGTTCGTCGGGACGACCAGGAAGCCGGAAGGAGCCGGCTTCTATCCGGAGGACATGACGAAGGAGGAGCTGGAGCGCTACATCGCCGCGCATCCGGACCAGAAGGACGCGCTGCAGGGGCTCTTCACCGTCGTCCGGCGGGACGGCGTCAACCTCGTGGCCATCCCCTACTCCGCCTACTACCGCGACTACCTCTTCGCCGCCGCATCGAAGCTGCGGGAGGCGGCCGCGCTGACGAACAACCCGTCGCTGCGCGCCTTCCTCACCACCCGCGCCCGGGCCTTCCTCTCCGACGACTACCGCGAGAGCGACATGGCCTGGATGGACCTCAATGGCCCGATCGAGGTGGTCATCGGACCGTACGAGGTCTACGAGGACGAGCTGTTCAACTACAAGGCGTCGTTCGAGTCGTTCATCACGGTGGTGGACAAGCCGGAAAGCGACAAGCTCGCCGCTTACGCCCACGCGCTGCCGGACATGGAGCGCAACCTCCCCGAGCCGGAGCAGTACAAGAACCCCAACCGCGGCAGCGAGTCGCCCATCCGCGTGGTGCAGGAGCTCTACACCGCCGGCGACGCGCGGCGCGGCGTGCAGACCGCGGCCTTCAACCTCCCGAACGACGAGTTCGTGCGGGAGAAGAAGGGCTCGAAAAAGGTCCTGCTCAAGAACGTGATCAACGCCAAGTACAAGCAGAGCGGCCGCCCGATCGCGGACCGGGTGCTCGACTCCTCGCAGCTCTCGCTCCTCAACTTTGACGCCTTCTTCAACCAGATCCTCTTCCACGAGCTCTCCCACGGCCTCGGGCCGGGGTTCATCACCCAGCCGGGCGGCGAGCGCGTCGAGGTGCGCATCCCGCTCAAGAACCTCTACTCCACCATCGAGGAGACGAAGGCGGACGTCCTCGGCCTGTGGAATATCGTCTACGCCCAGCAGCACAAGCTGCTCTCCGGCTTCGACGAGCAGCAGCTCTACGCGACGTACACCGGCCTGATGTTCCGCTCCATGCGCTTCGGCATCGGCGAGGCGCACGGCCGCGGCACGGCCGTGCAGTGGAACTGGCTGCGGGAGAAGGGAGGCATCGTGCCCGCGGGCGGCGGGCGCTTCCGGGTCGACTTCGACAAGTTCCGCGAGGGGGTGAAGTCGCTCTCCACCGAGCTGCTGACCATCGAGGCCACCGGCGACTTCGCCCGGGCCACGGCGCTCCTCGACAAGTACGGCGTGGTGAACCCGGAGATCACGCAGGTGAACGCGCGGCTCAGCGACATCCCGGTCGACATCACGCCGGTCTTCCCGGCGGCAGGGGAGCAGTGACGTGGAAGGGCGGGTGCTCGTCGTTTGCGCGGACTGCGGCCGTCGCCGGGAGGTCTCGGGCGAGATGCCCGAGGACTACCTCGCCTGTTTTCTGCAGGTGGTGCAGGAAGAGGGGTTCGTCCCGCGCCCGGGCGTGCAGCTGGCGATGATCTGCGGCCCGTGCGCGGCGACGTACAAAGGACACGAAACGGTCGACGACGACGAGAAGATCAACGCCTAAGCCATCCGCGCGATCGCTTCCTCGATCTGCTCGCTGGTCGGCATCACCGTCTCCGCCGGTCCTTCCACGAGGTGGCCTTCGAGCCAGGTGTACTCGCCCTTCATCAGGTTCGAGACCAGCTTGTACGACTGCTCGTCGTGGTTGTCGAAGAGGTAGCGGAAGTTCGTCTCCACGCGCATCCGGGCCTCGCGGCAGAACACGTCGGCCAGCTCGAGCGCGTTCTTCTGCTCGGGCGACTTCTTTGCCAGCATCGTCGCGTAGGTGATCGACGCGGCCATGGCGAAGAGGTCCGTGCCGATGTCCACCAGGCGGAAGAGCACCATCTGCTTCCGCTCCAGCTTCGCCTGGTAACGCATCATGGCGTGGAAGATCGAGCGAGCCAGGTGGCGCGAGCTGCGCTCGATGAAGCCCATGTGCTCGGAGAGCTTCCCGAACTCGCCGTGCTTCGGATAGCGTGACCAGCCGAGGTACTTCGACGGATACCAGGCCGCGTAATGCGCGCCGGCCTTGGCCGCGGCGGCGAGCTTCTCGCCGGTGGGCGTCTCGGGCAGGAGGATCTTGTAGCCGCGCTTCATGTGCGGATCGACCGCCTCGCGGGCGATGAAGAGATGCTGGATCTCGCTCGTCCCCTCGAAGATGCGGTTGATGCGCATGTCGCGCATGATCCGCTCGACCGGATACCCCTTTTCGCCGCGCTCCTTGAGCGAGGTCGCGGTCTCGAATCCGCGTCCGCCGCGAA
>DATEOX010000588.1:0-4917 GCA_035273585.1 Thermoanaerobaculia bacterium | reverse complement strand
TGCCTTACACCCCAAAAGAGATCGAGCCGAAGTGGCAGCAGCGCTGGGCGGACGAGCGCGTCGCGGAAACCGACGTTGCCGCGCCGGGCCAGAAGCTGTACATGCTCAACATGTTTCCCTATCCGTCCGGCGACCTCCATGTCGGTCACGGGCGCAACTACATCCTCGGCGACGCGCTGTATCGCTATTTCCGGATGCAGGGCCGCGCGGCGCTCAATCCGATGGGCTGGGATGCCTTCGGCCTGCCGGCCGAGAACGCCGCCATCAAGCGGGGCATCCATCCGCGGGAGTGGACAGTCGGCAACATCGGCCGGATGAAGAAGCAGTTCGGGCGCTGGGGCATCCTCTACGACTGGTCGAAGGAGCTCGCCTCCTGCGACCCGGAGTACTACCGCTGGAACCAGTGGCTCTTCCTCCAGCTCTTCGAGCGCGGCCTGGCCTACCGCGGCAAGGCGCCGGTGAACTGGTGCCCGCAGGACGAGACCGTGCTGGCCAACGAGCAGGTGATCGACGGCCACTGCGAGCGATGCGATGCGCTCGTCGAACAGCGGGAGCTCGAGCAGTGGTTCTTCAAGATCACCGCATTCGCCGACCGCCTCGATGCCGGCCTCGACACTCTCGAGCACTGGCCGGAGAAGGTCAAGACGATGCAGCGCAACTGGATCGGCCGCTCCCTCGGCGCGGACGTCGACTTCCAGGTGCCGTCCCTCGGCAAGACCATCCGCATCTTCACCACCCGGCCGGACACGATCTACGGCGCCACCTTCATGGTCCTCGCGCCGGAGCATCCGGATGTCGCGGCGCTCACCGCCCAACACTCCGACCGCACGGCGATCGAGCAGTGGATCGATCAGGTGCGCAACCAGACGAACGTCGAGCGGCAGGAGGCGGGGAAGGAAGGGCGCTTCACCGGCCGGTACGCGATCAATCCGTTCACGAACGAAGAGATCCCTATCTGGCTGGGCAACTTCGTCCTGATGCAGTACGGGACGGGCGCCATCATGGGCGTGCCGGGCCACGATGAGCGCGACTACGAGTTCGCGAAACAGTACGGGCTGCCCATCCGCGTGGTGATCCAGCCGAGGGACGGCTCTCCGGCGGAGCCGCCGTTCACCATCAAGGATGACAGCGGTGTGGCCATCAATTCCGGCATCATCGACGGACTGCCGGTGCCGCAGGCGATCGAGACGATCATCAAGGAGATCGAGCGGCGGAACATCGGCAAGGGGACGGTGCGCTACCGGCTGCGCGACTGGCTCATCTCCCGCCAGCGCTACTGGGGGACGCCGATCCCGATGATCTTCTGCGAGCAGTGCAAATGGGTGCCGGTGCCTGAGGACCAGCTCCCGGTCGAGCTGCCGCTCGACGTGCCGTTCACCGGCCGGCAAGGCAACCCGCTGGCGAAGGACGACCGTTTCGTGAACACGACCTGCCCCCGCTGCGGCGGGCCGGCGCGGCGCGAGACGGACACGATGGACACCTTCGTCGACTCATCGTGGTACTACGCGCGGTTCATCACGCCGCGGGACGACGCGAAGATCTTCGACTCGCGCCTGGTGAACCGCTGGCTGCCGGTCGATCAGTACATCGGCGGCATCGAGCACGCCATCCTCCATCTCCTCTACGCGCGCTTCATCTGCCGCACGCTGCACGACATGGGACTCGTGGCGTTCGAGGAACCGTTCACGCGGCTGTTCAACCAGGGGGTCATCACGAAGGAGGGCTACCGCGACCCGTCCGAGGGGATGGCCTGGGTCCCGCTCAACGAGGTGGAGTGGCGGGACGAGATGCCGTTCAAGCGCAACACGATGACGCCGCTGGTCCCCGAGGTGGGGAAGATGTCGAAGTCGCGATTCAATGTCGTTCCGCCGGACGACCTGATCGACCGCTACGGCGCGGACACCGAGCGCGTGTACACGCTGTTCATCGCGCCGCCGGAGAAGGAGGCGGCGTGGTCGGACGAGGGGGTCATCGGCGCGTACCGGTTCCTTGCGCGGGTGTGGCATATGGGGGAGCAGTTCACTTCGACGGAGCTCACAGCTCACAGCTCACAGCTCACAGGGCGCGTCGTGCGGAAGATGCATCAGACGATTGACGGTGTGACGCGGCGCATCGAAAAGTTCGAGTTCAACACGGCCATCTCGGCGCTGATGGAGCTGTCGAACACGATCGGCGACGCGTTGCCGGAGGGGGCGGGCGATCCGCGGGTGCGGGAGGCGTACGAGGCGCTGCTGCAGCTCCTGCATCCGTTCGCGCCGCACGTCACGGAGGAGATCTGGGAGCTGCTCGGGCACGAGGGGTTCGTGCTGACCTCGCGGTGGCCGGTGGCCGATCCGGCTTTGATGCAGGAGGAGACGGTCACGATCGCGGTGCAGGTGAACGGCAAGCTGCGGGGGCAGGTCGAGGTGCCGAACCCGCCCGAGGAGGCGGTGGTGCTGGAGGCGGTGCGTGGGAACGAGCGGGTCCGGTCGTGGACGGAAGGGAAGCAGGTCGTGAAGACGATTTACGTGCCGGGGAAACTGGTGAACGTGGTGGTGAAATGAAACGCGCCGTCGTCGTGCTCGCGCTGCTCGCCTCATCATGCGGCTACAACCTGGTCGGGAAGGGGAACTTCCTGCCGGCCACCATCCACACGATCGAAGTGCCGGCCTTCGTCAACCGCACCACGCGCGTGGAGCTGGAGCAGCGGGTGACGCAGGCCGTGGCCGAGGAGTTCGTCTCGCGCGGGCGCCTGCGCCTGGTGACCGAGCCGAACGACGCGGATGCCATCCTGCGCGGCTCGATCGACAGCTTCGGCATCAACCCCATCGGCTTCAACCCGCAGGGCATCGCCACGCAATACCAGATCTCCATCACCGCCAAGATCGAGCTCGTCGACCACCGCAACAACGACCAGGTGATCTGGAAAAACGACCAGTACCGCTTCACGGAGAACTACCAGGTCGACGTGACGACCGGCGACACCTTCGACCAGGAGACGCGGGCCATCCGCGAGATCGCCGTGCGATTCGCGGAGTCGTTGGTGGCGAACCTGCTCGAGGGGTTCTGAAGACTCGGCTACTCGTCCGACAAATTCGATGTTTCGTTCGGATCCAGCGCCTTGAGCAGGCGTCGCCGGGCTTTCTCGTCGGGGGTCTTCCGCTCGCGCGGTTCCCCGGGGCCGGCGCCCTGGACGATGGCGATCCAATCGGCGGTGCCGGCGGGGGTCACCGGAGGCTTTTGCCGGCCGACGTCCGTGTACCGCGTGTCGCCGATGAACGAAAACCCCGAAAACCCCTGAGTTGGCGGCGGGAAGACGACCGTCCGTGCGTTCCCGTCGGGATCGTCGAAGCGGTTGGGCTGGTTCATCAACGGCGGCTGGTCTTTCGACGCCGTCACGCCGATGTCGACCACGGTGTTGGCGTTGAGGGTGATGGTGTCGGTCAGCTCCTTCTTCTCTTTCCACGGAATGAAGCGATTGGCCTCGATCAACGCGCTGCCGTTGTCTCCGCCGCCGGTGACGCCCTCGCCTCCGCCGATCTCGATGCCGCGCCAGGTGTTCGCCCCGTGTTTGGGGGGCTGGTCATTGTTGCCGAATCCCCAGCGATAGACGACGTTGTTGAAGATGTGGCCGAAGTTGCCGTTGGCGATCCGCGGAGTCCGCCGCCAGACCTCGAAGAACGCGTTCTCGGCGATGGTCACGCGGGCGTTGTTCGGCTGCTGCGCCCGATTCGTAGTCGTCGGGTCCTCACCGGGCTGGAGGGGCGTCTCGAGGCTGCCGAAGTTGATGGCGCCGCGGTCGACGAACGGCAGCTTGACGTCGTCGGCGGCGTTTTGGGGGAGCGTGTTCGGCTGGCCGGGATCGGAGTCGAAGAAGAAGCAGTGATCGATCGTGGCCAGCAACTGCGGGAAGGTGCTGGCGCTGCGGCAGCAGATGGCCATGTCTTTGTAGCCGTCGAACGAGCAATTGGCGATGCGCACGTTCGCCTTCGCGGTCGTCCCCGGCGTGGGCGTCGCATCGTCGGCCGGCCGCAGACGAATGGCATCCGAGGAGGTGCGTCGGTCGGATCGGAATACCAGGCCCCGGATCAGGACCCGGTCGATCGAGGCGAGATCGATGCGGAGGGTGAGGTTCTTCAGCACGACCCGCGAGTTCGGGTTGGCCTGGAACGTCAGTCTCCTCGTGCGAATGATGAATTCACTTCCGCCGAAGTCGTAATCACCCTCCGCGATGGAGACGAAGAACGGCCGAGGTGGGGTGCCGCTCACGCTCAGGGATAGGAAGACTTGCCGAAGCTGGTCCACGGTTTTGGGCTCCGTGATGATCGTTCCCTGCGGCGCACCGGTCGCCTGCGCGCCGAAACCGAAGAAGCCGTCGTTCACCGTCATGGTCGCGGTCATCGTCGTCACCCCCTCCGATGAGACGATCAGGGCGGATGGTTTGTGACGGCACTACGGCCTGCCGGACGAGCTCCTACCCGTCCCGCTCCCACGCCCGCTCCAGCCACCCCCGCACCTCGTCATCGATATCCTCCAGCTTCCGGAGCTCGATGCGGTGGGTTCTGAGAAACGATGAACGATGAAGGATGAACGATGAACAAAAGCGCAGCACACCGCTCTTGTTCAGCGTTCATTGTTCCTCGTTCATCGTTCTAATCACCGTCCCGCTCCCACGCCCGCTCCAGCCACTCCCGCACCTCCTCATCGATGTCCTCCAGCGTGCGGATCTCGATGCGGTGGGTGATGCGGTCCTTCTTGGCCAGGCCGCCGGTGTCGATGAGGCGGCCGGTGGCGGGGGTGTCACCGAGGGCGAGGCCGAAGTCGATGCGGGTATTCGTGGTCGGCTTGATCTGCGCAATCACGTGCTTGCGGTAGATGGGGACGATGGTCTTGCCCGGCGACAGCTTCGCATCGGGGTAGGAGCGGGCCAGGTCCGAG
>DATEOX010000587.1:0-17024 GCA_035273585.1 Thermoanaerobaculia bacterium | reverse complement strand
CCGGCTGGAGAGCCGGCCCTACATTTCCCGCTACAATTACCAGCATCCATGGAACTTCTGCTCTGGCGGTGGAGCACTACGGCTCAGGTCGCCTCCGCCCTGATGATCGCCGTCTTCTTTGTCGTCCTCTCCCGATCGGTGCGCCGCGTGGAGCTCCGCCCCTGGGTCGCCGCCTGGCTGGCCAACCTCGGCGCGCTCGGCGTCACCATCACCTTCTGGTTCTACCAGCCGGACGCCCTGCCGACGCTCATCGCCCTCCGCTTCGGCTACTTCTTTCTCAAGACGACGGCCCTGGTGCTGCTCACCCTCGGCGCCCTCCGCTTCTTCGGCGCCCGGCCGATGAAGACCGTCTCGACGGCGATGCTCGCCCTCGTGCTGGCGTACGCGGTGGCCGCCTCGTTCCTCCTCGGCACGGTGGACCTGATCGGCCTCGTGCAGTCCGCGCTGACGGCCGTGGTGCTGATCATCGGGGCATGGGTGGCCATCCGCCACGGCGCAGGATGGCTCGGCGCCGGCTTCGCCCTCCGCTCGATCCTCGGCGTGATGGAGGCGGCGGCGTACGGCAGCCGCGTCTTCGCCGGCGCGCAGGCGTCATCGAAGGAGGTAAGCATCTTCCTCGCCTCGCACTCCTCCTTCGATACCGGCGCCGAATGGGTGATCGCCCTCGGCTGCGTGCTCACGCTCTACCGCGTCATCCAGCGCGAGCTGACCCAGTCGAACGAGGAGCTGCTGGCAGCGAAGGAAGAGCTCCAGGCGCTGGTCGACCGCGACTCGCTGACCGGCCTGGCCAACCGGCGGGCGCTCCCCGCCGCGATGCGGGAGAGCTTCGCCACCGGCGCGACGATCCTCTTCTTCGACTTGAACGACTTCAAGGAGATCAACGACTCGTACGGCCACCCGGTGGGCGACGACTGCCTGAAGCGGTTCGCGTCGGCGCTGCAGGCGAGCTTCCGTCCGGACGACCGCGTCTTCCGCTACGCCGGCGACGAGTTCGTGGTCGTGGCCCGCGGCGCGACGCCGGAGCAGATCGCCGGCCGCATCGACGCGCTCCGCATCCGCCTCGAGCAGGAGCGCATCAACCCGAAGATCCGCTTCGCGGTGGGGGAGGCGTACCTCCCGGCCGGCGGCGACCCCGACGCCGCGCTCCACGCCGCCGACGAGGCGATGTACCGCGAGAAGCGGACGCGCGGCGCGCGGCGCATCAAGGACCCTCGCCCCGCGTCCGCGGGGAGAGGGTGGCCGCAGGCCGGGTGAGGGGCGGTCACAGAATCGCGGCCCCTCATCCGCCCTTCGGGCACCTTCTCCTCGCCGGGCGGGGAGAAGGGTCTTGCTGCTCAGCCGATCACCCGCAGCTCTTCCACCGCCCCGCCGCGCACCCGCACCAGCACCGTCCGGTCGAGGGCGTCGCGCACCCACACCCGCCCGTCGGCGGAGTCGAGGTCGTGGAAGAGATCGAGGAGCGCGTCGGGATCCGGGACCTCGACGCACTCGCCGTCATCGAAGATGGCGCGGATGGGAAACTCGGGCGTCATCGACTATAATCTCCCGGCCTTTTCGGGCGCGCCTCGCGCGTCCCCTTCCAGACGATCAAAGGAGCATTCTCCATGTCCGGCCACAATAAATGGAGCACCATCAAGCACAAGAAGGGTGCTGCTGACGCGAAGCGCGGCAAGATCTTCACCCGCATCCTCAAGGAAATGACCGTCGCCGCGCGGATGGGAGGCGGCGATCCGGCCGGCAACCCGCGCCTCCGCGCCGCCGTCGCCGAGGCGAAGGCGAACAACATGCCGAAGGACAACATCGAGCGAGCCATCAAGCGCGGCACCGGCGAGCTCGAGGGAGCCACGTACGAGGAGATCACGTACGAGGGCTACGGTCCGGGCGGCGCGGCGCTCATGGTCGAGGCCATGACCGACAACTCCAACCGCACCACGCCCGAGATCCGCCACATGTTCGAAAAGAACGGCGGGAGCATGGGCGTCCCCGGCTCGGTGCGCTTCCAGTTCGAGCGCAAGGGCTACTTCGCCATCGAGAAGAGCGCGGCCAGCGAAGACAAGCTGATGGAAGTCGCGCTGGAGGCCGGCGCCGACGACCTGATCACCGACGATCCGGACATCTTCGAGGTCTACACCTCGCCCGAGGCCTTCGAGCAGGTCCGCGAGGCGCTGGAGAAGAACAAGATTCCGACCGTCGAGGCCAAGCTCGGACAGATCCCGGCCAACTACGTGAAGCTCGACGAGCAGAAGGCGAAGGGGATGATCCGGCTGCTGGAGATGCTGGACGATCACGACGACGTGCAGAACGTCTGGTCCAACTTCGACATCCCCGACGAGATGATGTAACGCGTTCGGCGCCCGAGTTGCACACGAAGGACGGCAGCGATGCCGTCCTTTGCGCTTCTGACGGACCTTTACGAGCTGACCATGGCCTACGGCTACTGGCGCAGCGGGAAGGTCGAGGACGAGGCGATTTTTCATCTCTTCTTCCGCAAGGCGCCGTTCGGCGGCGGGTATGCCATCGCGGCCGGCCTGGCCGACGCGATCCGCTATCTCCAGGAGCTGCACTTCAGCGACGAGGACCTGCAGTACCTCGGCAGCCTGACCGGTAACGACGGCGCGCGCCTCTTTCCCGATGACTTTCTGCGCTGGCTCGGCGCGCTCCGCTTCCGATGCGACGTCGATGCGGTCCCGGAGGGGACGGTCGTCTTCGCCCACGAGCCGCTGCTGCGCGTGGCCGGTCCGATCGCCGAGGCGCAGATCGTCGAGACGGCGCTGCTGAATGTGGTGAACTTTCAGACGCTCATCGCCACGAAGGCGGCGCGCATCGCGTATGCGGCGGCCGGCGACGCGGTGATCGACTTCGGGCTGCGCCGCGCGCAGGGGGAGAACGGCGCGCTTTCCGCGGCCCGCGCGGCGTACATCGGCGGCGTCGGCGCGACCTCCAACGTGCTGGCCGGCGCACGGTTCGGCATCCCGGTGCGGGGGACGCACGCGCACAGTTGGGTGATGGCGTTCGACAGCGAGCGTGACGCGTTCGCGACGTACGCGGAGGTGATGCCGAACAACGCGCTGCTCCTCGTCGACACGTACGACACGCTGCAGGGCGTGCGGCACGCCATCGATGTCGGGCGCAAGCTGCGCGAGCGTGGGCACGAGCTGGCGGGCATCCGCCTCGACTCTGGCGACCTCGCGTATCTCTCCATCGAGGCGCGGCGGATGCTCGACGAGGCGGGCTTCCCGAAGGCGGTCATCGCCGCGAGCAACGACCTCGACGAGCACCTCATCGCCTCGCTGAAAGAGCAGGGGGCGAGGATCGACGTCTGGGGCGTCGGCACGCGCCTGATCACGGCGTGGGACCAGCCGGCGCTGGGCGGCGTCTACAAGCTCTCCGCGCTGCGCCGCAACGGCGGCGCGTGGGAGCACCGGGTGAAGCTCTCCGAGCAGACGGCGAAGGTCTCGACGCCCGGCATTCTCCAGGTGCGCCGCTTCGTGCAGGACGGCGAGGCCATCGGCGACATGATCTACGACGAGCTGGGCGGCGGGCCCGGGAAGCTGATGATCGACCCGTTCGACCCCACCCGGCGCAAGTCGTTCGAAGGCGATGGCCGCAACCTGCTCGTGCCGGTCTTCAGACGAGGAGAGCTGGTGTACGAGGCGCCGCCGCTCGAAGAGGCGAGCGCGCATCGGGAGCGCGATCTCGCGCAATTCCATCCCGGCATCAAGCGATTCGCCAATCCGCACCGCTATCCTGTCGGGCTGGAGGCGGGCTTGTACGAGCTGCGGACAAAGCTGATCATGCAAGGGCGCAAGTGACGTCGCTCATCTTCTCCACGCCCGCCTACGAATACCTCGCGCAGGACCTCGCGCGCGGCGGCAGCTTCGAATGCGGGCAGGTCCAGCGCGATCTCTTCCCGGACGGCGAGCACTACCTCCGCCTCGCCACCGACGTCGCCGACCGGCACGTGGTGGTGGTCGGCGGGACGATCAGCGACGCGGCCACGATGGAGATCTACGACCTCGCCTGCGCCGTCGTGGAGAACGGCTCGGCCACGCTGACCCTCGTCGTGCCGTGGTACGGCTACGCCACGCAGGACCGGGCCGTGAGGTCGGGGGAGGCGGTCACGGCCAAGACGCGCGCACGCCTCCTCTCCTCCATTCCGGCGGCCAAGCTGGCCAACGAGATCCTCCTCCTCGACCTGCACAGCGAGGGCATCCCGCACTACTTCGAGGGGACCATTCACCCCCGCCACGTCTACGGCAAGCCGGTCATCGAGGAGCTGGCGCGGGAGCTCGGCGGGAAGGAGTTCATCGTCGGCTCGACCGACGCCGGACGGGCCAAGTGGGTCGAGTCGCTGGCCCGCGACCTCTTCGTGCCGGCGGCCTTCGTCTACAAGCGGCGGCGCGGGCCGGAGTCGACGGAGGTGACGGCGGTGAGCATGAAGTTCAGCGGCGAGACGGTGGTCATCTACGACGACATGATCCGCACCGGCACCTCGCTGATGAACGCCGCGCGGGCCTACCGCGAGGCCGGCGCGGGGCGCATCGTGGCCATCGCCACGCACGGCGTCTTCCCCAACGGCGCCTACGGCCGGGTGCTCGAGAGCGGCCTCTTCTCCGCCGTCGCCTGCACGGACAGCCATCCGAACGCGCTCCCGCTGCGCGAGCGGGGGCTCATCGTGAGGTCGTGCTCTCCGCTGTTCCTGCCCCACCTGAGCGCCCGATCGACCAGGTGACGAAGGCCAGGGCCATCACGGCCAGGAAGACCCAGATGGCATCGACCGGGCGGCGCGACATCGCCCCCGCCGCCGCGTAGGCCAGCGCCGCCGGCAGAATGCCGACCACGGAGGCGATGGTCATCTGCAGCCAGCCGGTGGGGGAGGCGCCGGCCAGGATGGCCACCGTCTCGGCCAGGATCGGCACCGGGCGGGTGGCGATGAGGGCGAAGATGCCCCACTTGTCGAGGATGGCCGCGGCCCGGTCGTATTCGGCGTCGGAGACGAAGCGCCGCACGGCGTCGCGTCCGGCCCGGCCGATGGCGAAGCCGGTGAGCGACGCGCCGACGGAGCCGACCAGCGAGAGCAGCGCGCCGATCCACAATCCGAACAGCGCGCCGTGCGCGATCATGATCACGCTCGACGGCACCGGCAGCACGACGTCCGCGACGAGCAGCCCGACGCCGATGACCCCGGCCACGACGCCCGCCGACCGCAGCCACGGCATGGGGTTCGTCAGCAGCGGCACATGCATCGCCTCGGCGATCCCGAAGAGGAGCAGGAACGACGCGGCCATGGAGGTGAGGAGGAAGAGGTAACGCTTCACGCCGCCATTGTCCGCGATCCGCGCCGCATCGCCACCACCCACAGCGCCGCCGCGAGCGCCAGCGCCCCGCCGGTGCGGAACGCGGCGGCGGGGGAGACCCGCTCGTACAGCTCGCCGAAGAGCGCCGTCCCGGCCAGCACGCAGACGCCGTTCGCCAGGTAGTACCAGCCGAAGCTCTTGCCGCGCGCCTCGGTCGGCACGAGGTCCCCGATCCAGGCCCGCTCGGCCCCTTCGCTCAGCGTGAAGGGAATCGCGTAGAAAACGAAGAGGGCGAAGAAGGAGCCCATCGTCCGCGCGAACGGAAAGATGAAGTAGATGACCGCGTACGAGCTCCACCCGGCGACGAGCAGCCAGCGCCGGTCGACCCGGTCGGACAGCGCCCCGGCCCGCGTGGAGAAGAGCGACTTGATGACGTGGTGCGCCGCCCAGAGCAGCGGCAGCATCGCCGTGGCCACCCCGGCCGCGTGCGCCCGGAGGATGAGGTAGGCGTCGCTCGAGTTGGCCAGCCCGAAGAGGGCGATCGCGCCGATGGCCGCCCAGAATCTCTTCGGCAGCTTCGCCTTGCTGTTGATCGTCTGCGTTGTTTGATGCTCGCGTCGCTCCTCTTTCAGGAACAGCAGCAACATGACGACGCCCACCGCCCCCGGAATCACGGCGATGTAGAAGATGGTGCGCATCTCCAGATGCAGCACGTTGAGCAACACGAGCGCGATGAGCGGCCCGACCACCGCCCCGGTGTGGTCCAGCGCCCGCTGGAACCCGAATGCCCGCCCCCGGTCGCCGGGCGCGGTGACGTCCGCGATCAGCGCGTCCCGCGGCGCCGAGCGGATGCCCTTCCCCGTCCGGTCGATCAGCCGCGCCGTGAGCACCAGCGGCCACGCCCCCGCTGCCGCGATCAAGGCCCGCGATGCCGCCGCCAGCGCATACCCGCCGACCACGAGCGGCTTCCTCCGCGGCATCCGGTCGGAGATCCACCCCGCGGCGAGTTTGAGGATGGAAGCCAGCCCGTCCGCCGTCCCCTCGATCATCCCCACGATGAGCGGCGTCGCCCCCAACGTGGAGGTGAGGAACACGGGCAACAGCGGATAGATCATCTCGCTCGCCGAGTCGTTCAGCAGCGAGATGAGTCCGAGGAGGATGACTTGCGGTTTGAGGCGTTTGCGGGTTTCCACGCGCGCGGAGGATATCGCGGTAGGGAAACGTCCGGCGCGCGCCTCTCCTGAGCGTGGAGAACCTGACCATTGCGAGCGGCTTGCTGACGGCGCACGAGGGCGAATTCCGCGACTACGTATTCGTGGTGCACGCGGGCTCCGCCAACGTCATCGTGTCGATCGTTGTCGAGGTGACCGATCCCCAACGGCTTCGCTGGTGCAACACGGACGATCCGCTGCGCAAGCTGTGCGATGCGGTCGAGCAGCGAATCGTCGCGACGGCCAACTGGGATGTGACACCGGAGCTGGAGGAAGTGGCGACGGGATACGGCCTCCGCCTCGATCGTCTCTTCGTCTTGAATCCGGAATCACTGCTCGGCCGGCGCGGGGCGGGCGACGCGCTCGGCATGAGGGAAAGCCATGCTTCGCATGATTCCGCCGTTCGTACGGTGACGCGCCGCAGTGCTTCCCGCCGCATCGCCTTCCGCGTCCTCTGGCCCTCCACCCTCCCGCCCGCCACGCCCGCTCCGCTCTTCGCCTACATCTCCACCGACGCCGCCGGTGCGAAGGCCGTGGCCGCCGACGTCGCGAAACAGGCCACGCTCCCGGAGGACTGGCGGAGCGCCATCGCCAGCCGCCTCACGCGCGAACCGCTGGACATCGTCACCGTGCTGCCGCTCGTCGGCGGTGTCGAGTTCACGCCGCCGGCCCTCGCACTGAAGAACGTTGCCTCCTGGGCGCGCGCCGACTTTGCGATGCGCGCGGCGCGCGAGGGGACGTGCAGCGGGAGCGTGCAGTTCTTCGCCGGACCGGTGCTCATCGGCGAGGTGGCCATCTCCGTCCGGGTGACGAGCGAGGGGCGGGCGACGCTGAAAGACGCCAAGGCGCAGGCCTACCGCAACATCTTCGTCTCGTACTCGCATGAGGACGGGGTCATCGTCGATCGCCTGGCTCAGGCCTACCGGGTCCTGGGCGACCAGTATCTGCGCGACGTCGACATCCTCCGCAGCGGCGAGCAGTGGAATGCCGCGCTGCTGAGCAAGATCGACAAGGCGGACATCTTCCAGCTCTGCTGGTCGGCCGCGGCGAAGCGGTCGCAATTCGTCGAGCAGGAGTGGCGGCACGCGCTCGCGCTGCAGCGCGACCGCTTCATCCGTCCCGTCTACTGGCGGAAACCGCTGCCCGATCCGCCGCCCGAGCTCGCGCCGCTCCACTTCGCCTTTCTCGACCTATAGAATGCGCGCCGCATTTCGAAAGGAGCGTCATGGCTATCAAAAAAGTGGGCGTCCTCGGCTGCGGGCTGATGGGCTCGGGGATCGCTCAGACGGCGGCGCAGGCGGGCTACGACACCGTCGTGCTGGAGGTCGAGCAGCGGTTCCTCGACAAGGGCCTGAGCGGCATCGACAAGTCCCTCGGCAAGTTCGTCGAGAAGGGCAAGCTCTCCCAGGCGGACAAGGACGCGTGCATGGGGCGGCTCAACGGCACCACCGACGCGAACGACCTGGCCGACTGCGACATCGTCATCGAGGCCATCATCGAGAACGCGGACCTCAAGCGCGACACCTACCGCACCCTCGACAAGATCGTGAAGCCGGAGGCCATCTTCGCCTCGAACACCTCCTCGCTGACCATCACCGAGCTGTCGATGGCCACCGCCCGGCCGAAGCAGTTCGCCGGCCTCCACTTCTTCAACCCCGTGCCGCTGATGAAGCTCGTCGAGGTCGTGCGCACCATCCTCACCAGCGACGAGACCTTCGACACCGCCTACGAGTTCGCGAAGAGCCTGGGCAAGGAGCCGGTCTCCTGCCGCGACAACTCCGGCTTCATCGTCAACCGCCTCCTCGTCCCCTACATCCTCGACGCCATCCGCGCCTACGAGGAAGGGGTCGGCTCGATCGAGGACATCGACAAGGCCATGCAGCTCGGCTGCGGCTATCCGATGGGCCCCTTCACCCTCCTCGATTTCGTCGGCCTCGACACCACCTACTACATCACCCACGTGATGTTCGACGAGTACCGCGAGAAGCGCTTCGCCTCGCCGGCGCTGCTGCGGAAGATGGTCCTCGCCGGCCGCTACGGACGGAAGACCGGCGCCGGCTTCTACGACTACTCCGGCCCCACACCGGTGGCGTTCGACAAGGTGAAGTGATGGAAAACGTCCGCACCGAAAACCGCGACGCCGTCCTCGTCGTCACCATCGACCGGCCGAAGGTCCTCAACGCGCTGAACGCGCAGACGATCGAGGAGCTCGGCCGCGCCTTCGCCGAGGCCCGCGACGACGCCGCGGTGAAGGCCGTGATCCTCACCGGCGGCGGCGAGAAGGCGTTCGTCGCCGGCGCCGACATCGCGGAGCTGGCCACGATGACTCCGGTCACCGGCAAGGCCACCGCCGAGAAAGGGCAGCGCGTCTTCGCCTCGATCGAGCGCTTCCCGAAGCCGGTCATCGCCGCCATCAACGGCTTCGCCCTCGGCGGCGGCTGCGAGCTGGCCCTGGCCTGCCACATCCGCATCGCGTCGGAGAAGGCGCAGCTCGGCCTCCCCGAAGTGACGCTCGGCATCATCCCCGGCTACGGCGGCACACAGCGGATGGCCCGCCTCCTCGGCAAAGGAAAGGCGCTGGAGCTGATCCTGACCGGCGACCGCATCGGCGCCGCCGAGGCGCTGGCCGTCGGGCTCGTGAACCGCGTCGTCCCGGCCGATCAACTGATGACGACCGCCGAGGAGATGGCGCGGAAGATCGCCTCGCGCGGGCCGCTGGCCGTGCGCGCGGCCATCGAGGCGGTGATGAGCGGCAGCGAAATGCCGCTGGAGGAAGGGCAGCTCCTCGAGGCCACGCTCTTCGGCCTGCTCGCGTCGACGGACGACATGCGCGAGGGGATGCAGGCGTTCCTGGAGAAGCGGGCGGCGAATTTCCAGGGGAAGTAGGCATCGTAAGAACCCTCGCCCCGCGTACGGGGAGAGGGTGGCGCGGAGCGCCGGGTGAGGGGCCGCCGCAGAAAGCACGACCCCTCATCCGCCCTTCGGGAACCTTCTCCCCGAGCGGCGGGGAGAAGGTTCTTCTATGATGTCCCGGTCATGACCACCGAGAACCTCGAGGAGCTGATTTACGACTGGAACGTCGCGGGCGAGCAGGCGGTGCGCCTCGGGCGGCAGAAGGTCGAATTCGACGACGAGACGCTGCGCGATGGGCTGCAGTCGCCCTCCGTGACCGATCCGTCGCTCGAAGAGAAGGTCCGCATCCTCCATTACATGAACGAGGTCGGCATCGACCACGCCGACATCGGCCTCCCCGGCGCCGGCCCGCACGTGCAGAAGAACGTGGAGCGGATCGCGCGGGAGATCGTCGACCAGAAGCTGAAGATCACGGCCAGCGCCGCCGGGCGCACGGTCGAGGCGGACATCAAGCCGATCGTGGAGATCTCGAACCGGGTCGGCATGGCCCTCGAGGCGGACCTCTTCATCGGCTCCTCGCCCATCCGCCAGTTCGCCGAGGAGTGGGACCTTGACTGGATCATCGAGCAGTCGGCCAAGGCGGTGCGCTTCGCCACCGAGCAGGGGCTGCCGGTGATGTACGTGACCGAGGACACGACGCGCGCCAAGCCGGAGGACGTGGAGAAGCTCTACACGGCGGCCATCGAGGCGGGAGCGGTGCGCGTCTGCGTCGCCGACACGGTGGGCCATGCCACGCCGTGGGGCGTGCGCACGCTCATCCGTTTCGTGCGCACGATCGTTGAGCGCGTGAACCCCGCGGTCAAGATCGATTGGCATGGGCATCAGGACCGCGGCCTGGGCGTGATCAACTCGATCGCTGCACTCGAGGCAGGCGCGCATCGCGTGCACGGCAGCGCCAGCGGCATCGGGGAGCGCGTCGGCAACACGCCCATCGACCTGCTGATGGTCAACCTGAAGCTGATGGGGTGGATCGATAACGACCTCACCAAACTGCCTGAATACGTGAACTACGTCGCGGACGTGACCCGCGTGCCGATCGACCGCCGCTACCCGGTCTTCGGACGCGATGCCTTCCGCACCGGCACCGGCGTCCACGCGGCCGCAATCATCAAGGCCCGGAAGAAGGGAAGCGATTGGCTCGCGGACCGCGTTTACAGCGGAGTCCCGGCCGGCATGTTCGGCCTGCAGCAGATCATTGAAGTCGGTCCGATGTGCGGCCTCTCGAATGTGATCTACTGGCTCGACGCGCATGGCTACCCGCAGGAGGAGTCGCTGGCGAAGCGGCTCTTCGAGCTGGCCAAGTCGACGAACCGGAACCTGACGGATGAGGAGCTGCACGGCGCGGCAGCACGCTGGCAGGAGCAAAACCAGGATATGGCCCGAGTGGCGGAACGGTAGACGCGGAGGTCTCAAAAACCTTTGCTCGCAAGGGCGTGCCGGTTCGAGTCCGGCCTCGGGCACCGCCGGGCACGGCCCGGCGCGTTGGTTGGCATAGCCTGTCCGGACGTTCTCCTCTGTGGGAACAGACGCGTCACAACCTTGGCTGGTCTGGACGGGAGGACCTTGCGCACCGTAGCATCCGTGAACCTTTATGCGACGCCTTTCCCTCGTCCTCTCGCTTCTGTTCCTGGCCACCACGCTCGTCGCCGACGAGCACCGCATCCTCGACGCGCAGCACGTCCTGAGCGATGACGAGAAGGCTGCGCTCGCGGCGCGTGGGCTGGAGATCCAGCGGCCGCTGGCGAACGGGCGCTATCTCGTCCGGATCGCCGACGGCAGCGACGTGACGGCCCGCGACCCGCGCATCCGCTCCCTCGAGCCGCTCACGGCGGCGAAGAAGCTCCAGCCCTCCGCCTACCGCGCCGCTGCCGGCGGCAAGGTCTACGCGCGCGTCCGCGTCCTCTTCCATGATGACGTGCCGTTCGATGCCGCCCGCGACGCGATCGTCCGGGCCGGCGGCACGGTGGATGACGTCTTCGCCCGCGATTTCGATGGCGATCCGCGCTCGATCGTGGCCCGCATTCCATCGATGTCGCTCACGGAGCTGGCCTCCGACGATCGCGTGCTGGTCGTCACCGGCCCTCCCCTCCGGGCGAAGAGCTACAACCAGGAAGCCGCGGCGCTGTCGAAGGTCGACGTCATCCAGGCCGCGCCGTACAACCTCACCGGCGACGGCGTGGTGCTCGGCATCTTCGAGGTGGAGGACGGCCGGGTCGACGAGGCGCACGGCGAGTTTCAGGGCCGCGTGGTGCAGCATGTCACCGGCATCGGGCCAGGCGGTCACGCCACGCACGTCGCCGGCACGATGATCGCCGCCGGCCTCAATCCGCGCGCCAAGGGGATGGCCCCGAAGGCGACGCTCCATTCATTCGCGGGCGGCGACCCGGACGATCACTACCTCACCGACCGGCGCAATCTGAGCAGCTTCAACGTCGCCGCCGAGAACAACTCCTGGGGCTACGTCCTCGGATGGTGCGAGCCGTCACGCTGCAGCGAGGGCTGGGTGTGGGTCGGCTTCGATGAGCTCAACGGCGGTTACGACGGCTTCTACAGCGCCACGATCGACAAGACGGCCCGGACGAACGGCTCGCTCTCGGTCTGGTCGTCCGGCAATGAGGCCGACCTCTTCGGCCCGTTCAGCGCGCCGTTCGCGCACAAGCACCTCGACGAGGACGGCGAGGTCATCGATGGGGAGCTGTTCTGCTACTCCTCGAACGGCAGCGGCACCGACTGCCCTGCCGCGCAGTGCTCGTCCGGGCCGGGGCATTGCGAGATCACCCGTCACCCGACGCACGTCCCGTACGGCTCCGTCGGGCTCACCGCGTCGGTCAAGAACGTGCTCTCCGTCGGCGCGACGAACGACGACCGCTCCATCACCGGCTACAGCTCGCGCGGTCCCACCCGCGACGGCCGCGTGAAGCCGGAGCTCGTGGCCAACGGCGCCTCGGTCTTCTCCACGTTTCCCGGCGGCCAGTACGGGACCCTCGACGGTACCTCGATGTCTTCGCCGGTCGTGACCGGCATCGCCGCGCTGCTCACCGAGCAGTGGAAGAAGTTGCTCGGCTCCGCACCGCTGCCGGTGGCCATCCGCGCGGCGCTCCTCGCCGGCGCCGACGACCTCGGGCTGCCCGGCCCGGACTACACCTACGGCTTCGGCTTCGCCAACGCGAAGGCCTCCGCGGACCTCATCATCAACGACCGCATCCGCATCGGCGGCCTGGTGCAGGGGGCGACGTTCGAGACCGACATCACCGTGCTCTCGCCGCAAACGCTGCGCGTCCTCGCCACCTGGCTCGACCCGGAGGTGATCCTCTTCGGCGACGAGCTGGCGGAGGCGACGCTGGTCAATGATCTCGACCTGAAAGTGATCACGCCGTCCGGCCAGACCGTGCTGCCGTACGTGCTCGATCCGAACAGCATCCTCTCCGCCGCCACGCGCGCCGCGAACAAGGTGGACAACATCGAGGAGGTGGAGATCGCGAACGCGCCGGCCGGCGTCTATCACGTCGTGCTGACCGCCACGCGCATCTCGGCCGCCTCGCCGCAGCAGTTCGCCTTCGCCTCCAGCGTGCCGATCGGCAACGTGAAGCCGCCGTGCGTCGACCTCACGGAGCCGAACAACTCGGAGGCCCAGGCCTACGGCTTCCTCGCCCTCGGCGTGCCGGTCGGCGGACGGATCTGCGATCAGGCGGACGTCGACTTCTTCAAGATCCGCGCGGACAAGGCGGGCGTCGTCAGCGTGACGGTGACCTCCACCGATACGCCGCTGCGCGTGACGCTCAACGGCCAGACCGCGACGATCGCCGCCGGCGCGATCGGCACCGTCTCGACGACCGTCGGGGCCGCCGCCGAGCTGATCGTGAAGATCGAAGCGACCGCCGCGCCAGGCGCGGACGGCGGCTACACGCTGAGTGCGACCTTCCCGACCGAAGTCCCGAAACGCCGCCGCGCGCGCTGAGAACCTTCTCCCCGCCCGCGCGGGGAGAAGGTGCCCGAAGGGCGGATGAGGGGCCGCGGTTTAGAATGCGCCCGCATGACCTACAAGACCCTCTTGGTCGAGGAAGTGGCGGACGTGCTCCACGTCACGCTCGACCGCCCCGAAGTCCACAACGCCTTCAACGATGAGCTGATCGCCGAGGCCATCGACCTCTTCACCGCCATCGGTACGAACACCGAGGCGCGCGCCGTCGTCCTGCAGAGCCGCGGCGCGAACTTCTGCGCCGGCGCGGACCTGAACTGGATGTCGCGCATGGTCGCGTACTCGCGCGAAGAGAACATCCGCGACTCCGCGCAACTGGCGAAGATGTACGCGCTCATCGATGAGTGCCCCCTGCCGGTCATCGGCCGCATCCAGGGGGCGGCGATCGGCGGCGGCGTCGGCCTGGTCGCGGTCTGCGACGTCGCCATCGCCTCGCGCGATGCGAAGTTCGGCCTCTCCGAGGTCAAGCTCGGCATCCTGCCGGCGGTCATCTCGCCATATGTGATCGGCAAGATCGGCCGCTCGCATGCGCGAGCGCTCTTCCTCACCGGCGAGCGCTTCGATGCCGAGCGCGCGTACGACATCGGACTGGTCCACCGCGTGACCGACGATGCCGCGGCGCTGGAGGTCGCCGTGAACGAGACGTTGGCGCTGATCAGGACCTCCGGCCCCGAGGCGGTGCGCGAGTGCAAGAAGCTGATCGCGTACGTCTCGACGCACGAGCTGGCGGATGCGATTCCGTACACGATCGAAGCCATCGCCATACGGCGCATTTCCGAGGAAGGGCAGCAGGGGATGGGCGCCTTCTTGCGCAAGGAGAAGGCCTCGTGGCTGTCCGGAAAGTAATCGTCCCCAACCGCGGCGAGATCGCCGTGCGCATCGCGCGCGCCTGCCGCGAGGCAGGCATCGCCTCGGCGCTCGCGTTCTCCGAGTCCGACGACACGCGCTTCGTCCGCCGCTTCTTCGACGAGGCGGTCTCCCTCGGCACGGGCGACGCCCGCTCGACATATCTCGACGTCGGCCGCGTGATCGACGCGGCGCGCTCCGTCGGCGCCGATGCGTTGCATCCCGGCTACGGCTTCCTCTCCGAGCGCGCCGAGCTCGCGGCGACGTGCGAAGAGGCAGGCATCATCTTCATCGGCCCGAAGTCGTCGTCCATCGCGGCGATGGGCTCGAAGGCCGAGTCGCGCCACCTCATGCAGCGCCTCGGCGTCCCGGTCGTGCCGGGCTACGACGGCGCCGATCAGTCGCTCCCGACGTTGACCGCCGAGGCGCTGCGCGTCGGATTCCCGCTGCTGGTGAAGGCCTCGGCGGGCGGGGGCGGGAAGGGGATGAAGATCGTCCGTTCCGCCGATGAACTGCAGGCAGCGATCGAGTCGGCACAGCGCGAGGCAATGAAGGCCTTCGGCGACGACCGCCTGCTGCTGGAGCGCTACATCGAAGAGCCGCGCCACGTCGAGTTCCAGGTCTTCGGCGACGGGCAGGGGAACATTGTCCACCTCTTCGAGCGCGACTGCTCGATCCAGCGCCGCCATCAGAAGGTGGTGGAAGAGTCGCCCGCACCGCGCTATCCCGACTCGCTGCGCGAGCGGATGGCGGCGGCGGCACTTGCCGCCGCGCGCGGCGTGGAGTACCGCAGCGCCGGCACGGTGGAGTTCATCGTCACGCCCGAGGGCGAGTTCTACTTTTTGGAGATGAACACCCGCCTTCAGGTCGAGCATCCGGTGACCGAGCTGGTGCTGGACGTCGACCTCGTCCGCGCACAGCTCGACGTGGCCGCCGGTGCGCCGCTGCCCTGGTCCCAGGACGAGCTGCGCCAGCGCGGCCACGCCATCGAGGTCCGCGTCTACGCCGAGGATCCGGATGACCGCTTCCTCCCCCAGACGGGAACAATTGCGCGATACCTCGAGCCGAGCGGCCCCGGCGTCCGCGTCGACGCCGGCGTCGCGGAAGGGAGCGAAGTCGGCGTCAAGTTCGATCCCATGCTCGCCAAGCTGATCTGCCACGCCCCCACCCGCGCCGCAGCCATCGACCGCCTGGACCGCGCCCTGCGCGACTACATCATCCTCGGCACAAAGACGAACGTCGCCTGGCTCCGCCGCGTCATCACCCACCCCGCGTTCCGCGAAGGCCTCGTGTCGACGCGCTTCCTCACTGAGCACGAGTCCTCCCTGACCCGCCAGGTGCCCGACGTCGTGCCGCTCGTCGCCGCCGCCCTCGCCGGCGCCGCTCCGCGTACGACTGCTGTTGCGCAGGCGACGCCAGGCGTGCCGGATGTTTGGGAGGTGCTGGGCGGGTGGGGAAGGTGAGACGGTGGTGCTTCCTCGCGCTGCGGCTCACCGGCGGCTTCGTCCGGTGCCCGCGGCCGACGTAGTGCGGCGTACCCTTACGAAATCGGTTCGTAAGCCTGAGCTAGCATCGGGCAACCATCCCGTTGCAGCCCGTGAAGGTAACGCGTAAGGCGGCGTTCTGCATTACGTCTCGTCGTTTGAGCCGCGAACGTAGGCGAACAGATTGAGCCCGCCTTGCAGCTTCACCGGATCCGCCTGCGTATATCGTCTCCACCCCGCGTGGTAGCGGCGGAACATGTCGCTATCGATTGTTCGCGCGTTCCGCGGGATAGGGGACGTCGGTAAGTTCATATCTGATGTGGACGCCGCCGTACTCTATTTCTCTGCGGTGGCTCCGAACCCAATTGGGACCACTGATCACCAGAGTCTCGTCATTCTCCCATCGAATCGCGATTGCGTGCGGTGCCTCGGCGACCGATACAGGGTGCGGCATCACTCCCTGGAAAATTTCTTGTTCGCTCATGTCGCGCGGCATCAGTGTGACAACCCAGCCGTCCACAGAACCGCATCGACGCGTCTTCAGTGTGGCGGACGCTTGATTCACGGGAGCCTTTGCAGTGGCCACCAAGTTGTTGGTGCACGTTGAACAATGCACGGCAGCAATCGTAAGCGTGGTGATGAGAAGGTAGCATGCGGTTTTCACGATCATGGCAGTGGCCCCTTCCCTTGGCCCAGTCTCGGATACATCGGAGGAGGTCCACTTGGCTAGTATCATGAGTTATAAGTTCGTAGCATAAGTTCGTGTGCTTTCGTGTTCTGCCATCGCGGAGGACACGTCAATGCGCAGCGGACGACCGAAGACAGAAGTCAACCTCACCGAAGAGGAACGCGAGCAACTCCAACGGTGGTCGCGGCGTCCGAAGACAGCTCAGGCTCTTGCTCAGCGCGCGCGGATTGTCCTGGCGTGGGCTGAGGGACATTCGAACAACAAGGTTGCACACGATCTGAAGACCACAGCGCAGACGGTCGGAAAGTGGCGAAGACGATTCGTGGTCCAGCGCCTGGAGGGGTTGCTCGATGAGCCACGGATCGGAGCTCCTCGCAAAATCTTGGATGCGGACGTGGAACGAGTACTGACCTTGACCCTCGAGTCCAAGCCGAAAGACGCCACCCACTGGAGTACCCGCGCGATGGCTGAGGCGAGTGGGCTGACGCAGACGGCCGTGAGCCGTGTCTGGCGTGCGTTTGCACTTCAGCCCCACCGGACGGAGACCTTCAAGCTATCGAAGGATCCGCAGTTCATCGAGAAGGTCAGAGACATCGTGGGTCTCTA
>DATEOX010000586.1:0-6797 GCA_035273585.1 Thermoanaerobaculia bacterium | reverse complement strand
GGACGGTGCGAGCTGCAGGGCGATGTACTCCGTCCCCTGCGTGGTGACGAACTCGCCCCATGTCGCGTGCAGCGCGGGCAGCTTCCCCGGCTCGTAGTTGTGCACCGCGGCCTTGAACGCGGCGGTCTGCAGCGCCTTGTGCGCCTCGTCGAACGCCTTGCGCGCGCGGACGTCGTCCGCGTAGCGCATCATGAGCCGGTCGGTCTTGGCCTTGTCCCACCGGTCCGCCGGGTCGGGCGGACGGGTCTGGGCGGCAGCGCCCATCGCGAAAAGGAGGAGCAGCGCGACGCTGTGACGCATCGCGCGATTTTACGCTCCCTAGTCCCGCGGGATGTGGAACGGCACTTCCTCCTCCGCGGTCGCCGCTTCCAGCTCGGAGCGGCGGTCATCTTCCGCGGAGTCATCATCCATCCGGTACGTGCGGATGTCTTCCATGGTCTCTCTCCTCAAAACTGCGCTGCCTCGGTTGATCCTTCGAGCGCGACCGTCGACGCCTGGCCGACGATCTTCGCCACCTCATCGAAATAGCCCGTCCCCACCTCGCGCTGGTGCTTCGTCGCCGTGTAGCCGTTCGCCTCCGCGGCGAACTCCGACTGCTGCAGCCGCGAGTAGGCGCTCATCCCCTCTTCCCGGTACTGCCGCGCCAGCTCGAACATGGAGAAGTTCAGCGCGTGGAAGCCAGCCAGCGTGACGAACTGGAACTTGTAGCCCATCGCCCCCAGCTCCTCCTGGAACTTCGCGATCGTCTCCGCGTCGAGCTTCCTGGCCCAGTTGAAGGATGGCGAGCAGTTGTAGGCCATCATCTTCCCCGGGTACTTGGCGTGGATCGCCTCGGCGAAGCGCCGCGCCTCGTCCAGATCCGGCGTGGAGGTCTCGCACCACAGCAGGTCCGCGTACGGCGCGTAGGCCAGGCCGCGGGCGATGGCGGCGTCGATGCCGCCCTTCATCACGAAGAAGCCCTCCGGCGTCCGCTCGCCGGTGAGGAACGGATGATCGCGCTCGTCGACGTCGCTGGTCAGCAGGTTCGCGCTGTTCGCGTCCGTGCGAGCCACGAGGATGGTCGGCACGCCGCTCACATCAGCCGCGAGCCGGGCCGCGGTGAGGGTGCGGATGAAGGCCGAGGTCGGGATCAGCACCTTCCCGCCCATGTGCCCGCACTTCTTCTCCGACGCGAGCTGATCCTCGAAGTGCACGGCCGAGGCGCCGGCCTCGATCATGGCCTTCATCAGCTCGAACGCGTTGAGGCAGCCGCCGAAGCCTGCCTCGGCGTCGGCGATGATCGGGGCGAACCAGTACGTGCCGTTGCGCCCTTCGCTGACGTCGATCTGGTCCGCGCGCTGGAGCGCCTGGTTGATCCGCTTCACGACCGACGGCACCGAGTTCGCGGGATAGAGGCTCTGGTCGGGGTACATGTGCCCGGCGAGGTTCGCATCCGCGGCGACCTGCCAGCCGGAGAGGTAGATGGCCTTGAGGCCCGCGCGCACCTGCTGGATGGCCTGGTTGCCGGTGAGCGCGCCGAGGGCCGCGACGTACGGCTCGGTATGGAGCAGCTTCCAGAGGCGCTCCGCCCCCAGCTCGGCGAGCGTGTAGGCGATGTCGATCGAGCCGCGCAGGCGCATCACGTCCGCCGCGGTGTACTCGCGGGTGATGCCGTCCCAGCGCTGGTTGTTCTCCCAATCGCGCTCGAGGCTCTTCTCATCCCGGGGATTCGGAACTGCGCGTAATGCTCTACCCATCACGATGCTCCTTGCTCGATCTTCAGTAGTTCGTCGTACGCGGGGAGGGTGAGGAAATCGGCCAGCTCGCCGGCCAGGATCAGGTCGTCGAAAATGCGCGCCGCGCGGGCCAGGAAGCCCTGCCCGACGCGGGCCTCGCCGAGGCGCTCGCGGATGGCGGAGAGCTCCTCGTCGCGGAGCTGCTCGTAGCGCTCGCGCGGCAGCACGCCGCGGTGCACCCACTGCCAGAGCTGCGTGCGGGAGATCTCCGCCGTCGCCGCGTCCTCCATCAGGTTGTAGAGCGGGACGCATCCCAGGCCGCCGAGCCACGCCTCGAGATAGAGGATGCCGACGTTGATGTTCTGCCTGATGCCTTGCTCGGTGACCGGCCCTTCCGGCACCTCGAGCAGATCGGCGGCCGAGACGCGGATGTCCTCCCGCTTGCGCTCGATCTGGTTCGGGCCGGGCATGGCCTGGTCGAAGATGTCTTTGGCCAGGCCGACGAGCCCCGGATGCGCGACCCAGGTGCCGTCGTGGCCGGCGGTGACCTCGCGGCGCTTGTCCGCCGTCACCTTGGCCATCGCTGCGTCGTTGGCGGTGTGGTCGTTCTTGATCGGGATCTGCGCGGCCATGCCGCCCATGGCGTGGATGCCCCGCCGGTGGCAGGTGCGGATCAGCAGCTCGACATACGACTGCAGGAACGGGCGCTCCATCGTCACCAGCGCCCGGTCGGGCATGGTGAAGTCGCGCGCCCGGAGCTTCTTGATGAAGGAGAAGATGTAGTCCCAGCGGCCGCAGTTGAGCCCCGAGGAGTGGTCGCGGAGCTCGTACAGGATCTCGTCCATCTCGAACGCGGCGAGGATCGTCTCGATGAGCACCGTGGCCCGGATCGTTCCGGCCGGCAGCCCGAGCTCCTGCTGGGCCCGGACGAAGACGTCGTTCCAGAGCCGCGCCTCGAGGTGCGACTCCATCTTGGGGAGGTAAAAGTACGGGCCCGTGCCGCGCCGCACCAGCTCCTGCGCGTTGTGGAAGAAGTAGAGGGCGAAGTCGAAGAGGCTGGCGCTGACCGGCTTTCCGTCGACGTACAGGTGCTCTTCGACGAGATGCCAGCCGCGCGGCCTGACCACGAGCGTCGCGGTCTTGTCGTTCAGCTCGTACTGCTTCGCGCCGGCGCTGAAGGAGATCGTGCGCCGGACGGCGTCGCGCAGGTTGAGCTGCCCCTCGATGTTGTTGGCCCAGGTCGGGGCGTTCGAGTCCTCGAAGTCGGCCATGAAGACGTTCGCGCCGGAGTTGAGGGCGTTGATGATCATCTTCCGGTCGACCGGCCCGGTGATCTCCACGCGCCGGTCGAGCAGGTCGGGCGGGATGGGCGCGACGGTCCACTCGCTCTCGCGGATCTGCTTCGTCTCCGGCAAAAAGTCGGGCAGCTCGCCGGTGTCCAACCGCTGCTTGCGCGCTTCACGCGCGGCCAGCAGCTCCTCCCGCCGCCCACCGAAAGCGCGCTGCAGATCGGCGATGAAGCGCACCGCCTCGGGAGTGAGAATGCTCTCCCACTCGGGGCGGGTCTCCCCCCGGATCTCCGTGCCGGTGGCCAGCTCGATGGCAGCCGCTGTCATGGTGTAAAATACTTGAGCGAATCGCGCGCCAAGTCAATAAGTCGAGACTCAACCGTATGTTGCGATGTCGCGTCCTTTACAAGTAAATCCGTAAACCAGTGTAAATTTACAACTCCTCCGAGGATGTATGAACAAGTTGGGTGCCAAAGTCCGCGCTTTCCGTCGCCGCGAAGGCCTCACCCAGACCGAGCTCGCCTCGCGCCTGGATATCTCTCCCAGCTATCTGAACCTCATCGAGCACAACCAGCGGCCTCTCCCCGCGCACCTGCTCGTCCGCGTGGCGCAGATCTTCCGCGTCGACCTCGACGCCTTCGCCGACGACAGCCACACCCGCCTCGCCGACGACCTGCAGGAGGTCTTCGGAGACCCGATCTTCGAGGAGCACGTCCTCACCACCTCGGACATGCGCGAGCTGGCCGAGAACTCCGCCGCCGCCCGTGCCGTGCTCGCCCTCTACCGCGCCTACCGCGACTCGCAGGAGTCGCACCGCGCGCTGGCCACCGACGTCTACGACGGCCAGCGCTTCCACGGCCTCGACCCGACGCATCTGCCATCTGAGGAGGTGTCGGATGTGATCCAGCAGGCGACGAACTACTTCCCGGAGCTGGAGCGCGCCGCGGATCAGGTGGCCGCCCGGGCCGCGCTCGACCGGGCGGACATCTACCGCTCGATGGTCTCCTATCTCCGCGAGCGGCACGGCATCACCGTCGTGCTCGCGCCGGTGAGCCGCGAGCGCGGCGCGGTGCGTCGCTACGATCCCGACACGCGCACGGTGGCGCTCTCCGAGGTCCTCGCGCCGTGGAGCAGGCAGTTCCAGGTCGCGCATCAGATCGGGCTGCTCGACGGCGGCGAGGCCATCGACGCGCTGCTCGTCCGCTCGGAGAACCTGCTCACCACGCCCGAGTCGAAGAAGCTCTGCCGGATCGCCCTGGCCAACTATTTCGCCGCCGCGCTGCTCATGCCGTATGACGAGTTCCTGCGCACCGCGGAGGAGGTGCGCTACGACATCGAGCTGCTCCAGCATCACTACACGGCGAGCTGGGAGCAGGTCTGCCACCGCCTGACCACGCTGCGCAAGCCGGGCGCGACCGGCGTGCCGTTCCACTTCGTGCGCGTCGACATCGCCGGCAACATCTCCAAGCGCTTTTCCGGGACGGGCATCCGCTTCGCCCGCTTCTCCGGCTCCTGCCCGCGCTGGGACGTCCACGCCGCGTTCCTCACGCCCGGCCGCGTCCGGACGCAGCTCTCGAAGATGCCGGACAACACGAGCTACTTCTGCGTCGCCCGCACGATCCGCAAGAGCTACGGCTACGCCTCGGGCGACGCGCTGATGGCGGTCGGCATCGGCTGCCCGGTGAAGGACGCGCGCAAGCTCGTCTACGCCGACGGTTACGAGCTCGACAACCTCGACGCCGCGGTCCCCATCGGCACGACCTGCCGCCTCTGCGAGCGGACGGACTGCGATCAGCGCGCCTTCCCGCCCCTCCAGCACCGGCTGACCATCGATGAGAATGTCCGCGGCCGCTCGTTCTACGCGCCGGCGGAGATGGCGCCCGCTCCGGTACCGGCGCCGAAGAAGCCGCGCCGTCCGCGGGTGTAGTGTCCGTGTCATCCTGAGGCGCGCAGACGCCGAAGGATCTCCTCGCTCTTGCCGGGAGATCCTTCGCCCTCTGCGGGGCTCAGGATGACAGTCCTAGGTTCTCAATCGATACTGCAGCGCCCGCGTGATCTCATCCCACTCCTGGCCGTCGCCCGCACCGAGCGGCTTGGCGACCTCGATCGGCTTGAGCTCCGGATCGGTGAAGCTGATGACGCAGTAGTCGGCGCCGGGCGGCTCGACGACGTCCGCGATCTCCGCGCCGTCGCGGCCCAGCGCAGCCATCGCCTCGGCCGCCATCCGCCGCACGCGGTCTTCAAAGTCGGTCATGCCGACTCATCCACGCAAGAAAAAGGCCCGCCGGGAAACGGCGGGCCCTCAGTCGAACTGCGAAATGGTTACGCCGTGGCCTTGGCGCAGTACTGATCGAACGCGCTCACCAGCTCGGCGGCGATGTCGTGCGCCTCGCGCCCTTCGATCTGCCACCGCTCCAGCATCTTCACCACCTGCCCGTCGCGCAGCAGCGCGATGGACGGCGACGACGGCCGGTAGCCTGTGAAATACGACCGCGCGCGCTGCGTGGCCTCCACGTCGTTGCCGGCGAAGACGGTGATCATCCGATCCGGCTTCACCTCGTGCTCCACTGCCATCGCCACCGCCGGCCGGGCCATGCCCGCGGCGCAGCCGCAGACGGAGTTGACCACCACCAGCACGGTGCCCTTCTTCTCGCCGAGTACGGCGTCCACCTGTTGCGCGGTGCGCGTCTCCTCGATGCCGAGGCTGGTCAGCTCCCGGCGCATCGGCGCAACGATCATTTCATCGTACATGTCGGACCTCCACGCGGCCGAGTTTACTCAGTGGCCTTGGCTCTCGTCCACCCGCATCGAGTTCACCATCGACTGCAGCACCGGGCCGTAGCGGCTGGCGTCCTTCTCCGGGGTGACGAACAGCAGGTAGACGAGATGTTCGTCCCCGAGCTGCCGCGTCACCACCGTAACCCGCTCCTGGATGCCGGTATTCGGGTTCGTACCGCGCAGGCTCGCCGCCAGCGCCGTCCGCCCGTCGAGGTTGAACTGCTGCCCCGAGTTGTTGATCAGCTTGAGATGCGGGCTGCTCTGCGTGATCTGGCCGAGCAGGTCGTTCGTCGCGTTCTGCAGCGTCACGTTGCCGCCGCTCGTCGTGCCCCGGAGATAGTTCCGCGAGCCGCTGTTGAACGGCGAATAGTGATTGATCATCGCCCCGTAGACGACTTCCGTCTTGCCGTTGATCTCGCCCACGCCGCCCTCCGGGGCGATGGTCGCGGCGAGGTTGCCCTGCTGGTAGACGCGCCAGTTCGACGGATAGGCGATCTGGTAGACGCCCGACGGCGGTACATAAGTGCGCATGGCCGAGGCCGGCGCCGGCACGTTGACCGCCGCGCTGCCGCTGCGCGTCGGACGCGAGGTGCCGCCGTTGTTCGCCGTCGTTCCCTGCGCGATCTGGCCCATGGTCGGAGCGCTGCCGAAGCTGCGCAGTCGGCTCTTCACATCATTGAGCTCGGCCACGTTCGTGGTCGGCGTCTGCGACACCTTCAACATCTGCGACTCTTTCTGAATGCGCGCGATGCGGTCCGGCGGCGCCGGATGGTCCGAGAGCCAGTTGGTCTTCTTCGACTTGTCCACCTGCTCGAGGGTGTGGAAGAAGTTGATCATGTCCGTCGGCGAGTAGCCGCTGGCGGCCAGGATCTGCGAGCCGCGCACGTCCGCCTGCGTCTCGAGGTCGCGCCCGTACTTCAGGAACAGCGCGTTGAGACCGATGCCGCCGACGGTGTTCAGGATGTTCGCCGTGTTCTGACCGATCTTGCCGCCGAGAAGGCCGCCGAGGATGCTG
>DATEOX010000585.1:0-3617 GCA_035273585.1 Thermoanaerobaculia bacterium | reverse complement strand
CTCGCTGGCGCAGGCGCGCTCCATCCTGCCCAAGCTGATCGCCCGCGGGCGCGATCCGGAGTGCGAGCGGACGGCGCAGGAGGCGCTGCTGGAGGTGGCCGAGGCGCTCTCGCCGCGGATCGAAGATGCGGGGGAAGGGGTCATCTTCTTCGACATCAGCGGGATGGAACGGCACTTCAAGGATGATCGGGAGCTGGCCGGTGCGGCCATCCGGGCGGCGGATGCGATGGGGCTGCCGGCGCGATGCGGGGTGGCGGCGAGCAAGCTCGCGGCGCGCATCGCGGCCGAACTGCCGAAGTCGCCGGTGATCGTCCCCCGCGGCGGGGAGGCGGAGTTCCTCGCCCCGCTGCCGCTGGCCCGCCTCGCTCCCGCCCTGGATGCCGCGGCCACGCTCAATAAATGGGGGCTCACCTCCATCGGCGAGCTGGCCGGCCTCCCGGAGAGCGAAGTGGCCAGCCGCCTGGGCGAGCTGGGGCGGGAGCTGCATTACGCGGCGCGGGGCATCGATCCGACGCCGCTCATCCCCCGCCCCCTCCCGCCCGAGTTCCGGGAAGGGATGGAGCTGGAGTGGCCGCTGGTGGCGCTCGAGCCGTTCCTCTTCATCGCCAGCGCGGCGCTCGACCGGCTGACCGCGCGCCTGGAGGCGCAGGGCTTCGCCTGCACCCGCCTGGAGCTGACCCTCACCCTCGAGCCGGACGGCTATCACTCCCGAGCCATCGTCCTCCCCGCCCCCACGCGCGACTCGAAGACGATGCTCACCCTCATCCGCCTCGACCTGGAGAAGAATCCGCCCGGCGCGCCGGTGGTGGCCTTCTCCATCGTGGCTCATCCCGACCGGCCGCGCCGCGCGCAGCTCTCGCTCTTCGGCCCGGCCGCGCTCTCCCCGGAGAAGCTGGCCACCACCATCGCCAGGCTGATCTCGATTCTCGGCGAGGGGAGCGTCGGGATGCCGATGACGGTGGACGGCCACCTTCCCGAGCGCCACGCCATGGGCGCCTTCGATCCTCCGCCGCCCCCCGACGTCCGGCGTAAGCCGCGCAAGAGCAGGGGGTTACTTGCCGTGCGGGTCTTCCGGCCACCGGTGCCGGTGGAAGTGACGACGCGCGTGGAGAATGGCGAGACGCGCATAGCCTCGATCCGGAGCGATGGCGACCTGAGCGGCGACGTCCGCGTCTCCTCCGGCCCGTGGCACATAGAAGAAGGATGGTGGAAGGAGGCGCCGGACGCGCGGGAGTACTGGGATGTCGAGCTGGTGCGGGGCGGCATCTACAGGATGTATTGCGCCGGCAGCGGAGATCAGTGGTTCGTCGACTCGGAGTATGGATGAGCCGTGGACGGCATGCGGGGCGCATCCGTAAACCCAAATAACATGCGCTCGCTGCTCATCGCTCTCCTCCTCGTAGCTCCTCTTCAGGCCCAGACGCTCGACATCGGCCGCGAATTGCCGGTTGCCGATGCGAAGCTGCAGCCGGCCTTCGGGACGCAGAGCGCGCCGGCGACCGCCACCGACGGCAACGGCTTCTTCGCCGCCTGGCTGGACGCGCGCAACGGCACGACGGTCCGCGGCGCACGGATCTCGGCCGCGGGCGAGGTGCTCGATCCGGCGGGCATCCTCCTCTCGGAGAAAACGGCTGGCGCGCCGGAGGTGCTCTGGACGGGGAGCGAATATGTCGTCTCCTGGCTCGCGGGGGACGCGCTGAAGATGACGCGCGTCCGGCCGGACGGCACGGTCGTCGAGCGGGAGCGGACGCTGGTGACCGGCACCTACTCCGCCGTGCTGGCCACGAACGGCCGCAACCTGCTCGCCGCCTCCCTCACCTTCGGGCCGGTCCTCCATCTCCGGCTCTTCACGCTGACGGGCGAGCCGACAGGCGCCGAGTCGACGCTGCCGTGGCTCGGTACGGTGCGGGCGGCGGGAAGCGCGGCCGGCTTCCTCATCCTCGGCGTCGATCCCCGCTCGAACGTGATCGGACAGCGGGTGAGCAATGCCGGCCAGCCGATCGACAACCTCTTCAGCGTCGGCTCGACCACCTCGCTCGCCGGTCCGCTCTTCATCGCCTCGGATGGAACCTCGTTCGTCACTGCCTGGCCGACCTTCCCCACCGGCAGCGACCTGCGCATCACGACCATCACCTCCAATGCCGTGACCTCCACGCTGCTGCCGGGGGAGAACCCCATCGCGCCGCGCATCGTCTGGAGCGGCAGCGCATACGAGCTGTTCTGGTCGAAGGGAAGCGCGGCACGTCACGCGCGCCTCGGCTCATCACTCGACCTGCAGACGATCGAGGACGTCGACACGATGCCGGCCGCGATCGCGGCCACCCCGACGAAGACGCTGCTCGTCTTCCAGCGCGGGAGCGATCTCTTCTTCCGCTTCCTCGGCTCGGCGGCGGAGACGGCGCTGACTTCCAGCCTGTTGCCGCAGCAGGGAGTGGTCGGCGCGTGGAACGGCAGCGAGCTGCTGCTGGCCTGGCTCACGCCGAACGAAGATGGGCAGGGCGCGCGCGTCTTCTTCAGCCGGATGCTGCCGGACGGCACGCGCCTCGACGGCGCGGGCATCCAGTTGACGGAGTTCGCCTCGCCGCAGGTCCCCTCGCCGGCGGTGGCGACAGACGGCGACTCGTTCCTCATCGCCTGGCCGCAGGCGGACGGGAAGATCGCCACGCAGCGCATCGGCCCGGACGGCTCGCTGCGCGAGCAGGCGCTCATCGAGAACGGCCAAGGCTGCCGGCCGAGCACCGTCTCGCTGGCGTGGGACGGCTCGAGGTACGTCCTGGCTTACAGCATCTGCCGCTCCGGCCTGCACGCCGGCGCGGCGGGCACCATCGACATCTCGCGAGTGGGCATCCCGATCGGCTCCGATCCGCTGGTGATCTCCGTCGTGACCGGCAACCACCCGAGGGTCGTGTGGACGGGGCGGCATCGCTTCGTCACCTGGTTGGACAGCTTCGGCGACCGCTTCTCGCCGCCGCCGAACGTGGTCGGCGCGATCGCGAACACCGCGGTCGAGCACGCGTTCTTCATCGCCACCAGCGAGCCGGCGAAGTCGGACGTGACGGTGGCCACGAACGGCGAGACGGTCTTCGTCGCCTGGCAGGAGCCGCTTGGCGTCTTCTATCGGATCTACAACCCGTTCGGCGACGTCCTGGCCGGCGGCGACGACGGTTCCCCCGGCATTCTCCTCGGCCTCGGCGTCGCCCATCCATCCGCCGCCTGGGACGGCTCGGCGTACGTGGTGGCGTGGGAGCAGGGGGCGAACATCGCCGCCACGCGCATCAGCACGTCCGGCGCAATCCTCGGCTCGCCCGTCATCTTCGCCGGCTCGCGGCCGTCCGTGATCGCCGCCGGGACGCAGGTGGCCATCGCCTACACGCGGGATGAGGATGTGAGCCGCGCCTTCGTCCGCTTCGCCGGCGCGCCGCGGCGTGCGCGGACGGTGCGGCGGTGACGCGCTACAGCACTTTCTCCATCAGCGTGCACTCCAGCACCACGCCATCCTGGAGTGTCACCGGCGCGTCGGCCACGACGCGGTAGCCGCACGCGGCGTACATCCGCTCGCCGCTGCGGAGCGCGACGAGGTGCAACCGGCGGAAGCCCTCCCCCGCCGCCCGCCCCTC
>DATEOX010000584.1:0-2303 GCA_035273585.1 Thermoanaerobaculia bacterium | reverse complement strand
GCTTCCTTGAAGGCGGTCGCCGGATCGAAGCCCTTCTCCACTTCGAGCTTGATGTTCTTCAGCGTCACGCGCACGTCGTTCTCGCCGGCCGCGATGAGCAGCGGCGCCTTGATCTTCTCCGCGTGATAGAGCGGCGAGATGGCGCGGTTCAGCTCCGGGTCGTTCTCCACGTCGCCGACGCGCTTGCGCCAGCGGAGCAGGATGTTGCTCCAGTACGCGGGGAAGGAGCGGAAGAGCGTGGCCACGTCCGCCGGTCCGACGGAGTCGATGCCCGCCGCGAAGAGGTCGGGCCGCTGCTCGAGCGCGTGCAGCGTGGCGTATCCGCCCCCGGAGGCTCCCATCGATGCGATGCGCTTCGGGTCGGCGATCCCCTGCTCGATGGCCCACTGCGTCGCGTCGTACAGGTCGTTCTGCATCCCCCGGCCCCACTGGTTGTTGCCGGCGTTGAGGAACCGGAGGCCGTAGCCGGTCGAGCCGCGGTAGTTCACCTGCAGCACGGCATATCCGCGGTTGGCCAGGAACTGCGCCTCCGGGTCGTAGTCGTCGGTGAAGCGGTACCACGGGCCGCCGTGGATGTTGAGCACGACCGGGAGGTTCTTCGGCTCGACATCGACCGGCAACGTCAGGTAACTGACCAACTGGAGGCCGTCGCGGGCCTTGATCACCACCGGCTTCTTCGGCGCGAGCCGGTAGCGCGCGAGCGCGGGGTTGTCGGTGAAGAGCGACGTCAGCTTCTTCGCGTCGCGGTCGTAGGCAAAGTAGGCGGTCGGCGCGTCGCTGGCCGAGGCGGAGACGATCCACTTTCGATCGGCGCGGTCGCGGCTGACGAGGCGGAGGTGGCCGGGAGCGGTCTTGTTGATGCGGGCGAAGTCTTCGCCGAGCTTCGGATCGATGAACGTCCAGTGCGGCGTCGTGTAGTCGAAGCCGACCGCCTGGACGGCGCCGGTCAGCGGGTGACGGATGACGTTCGGCTCGACGCCGCCGAAGTCGTCCGCAACGTCCGACTGCGGATCGGAGACGACCACGCCCGTCTCGGCGCCGCTCTTCAGGTCGACGCGCACGAGGCGGCCTTTGTCCGCATTCAGGGCCGAGTGGATGAGCAGCGACTTGCCGTCCGGATCGAAGCCGGCGATGAGCGTGCCGCCCACCACCTGGCCATCGAAGAGCGCCTTCTCGAACGGCATGCGCACCAGGTCGCGCCACGGCTTGCCGGCGCCGTCGCGGACGCGGATCACCGTATGGCCGTCGCTGGTGAAGGCCGTCGCGGCGCGGATGACGAAGTCGTTGTCCGGCGTCCAGGTGAGGACGTCACCCGGGTTCTTCGCCTCCAGCATCAGCGCGCCGCTCTTCAGGTCGACGCGGTACATGTCGAACCGGCGCCGGTCGCTGAGGTTCATCGCCACGAGCACCCGCTCCGGATGCTTCATGCTCACATGGAAGTCCTGGGCCTTGACGCCTTGGAACGGCGTGAGATCGCGGATGTTGCCGGATGCGAGGTCGACGGCGAAGAGATGGTCGTTCTCGTCGCCCTCGTGGTTCTGCGCGTAGAGGATCTGCTTGCCGTCGCCGCTCCAGTCGTACCAGAAGAGGGGGCGGGAGGTCTCCTTCGTCAGGACGCGCGGCGCCTCGCTGCCGCGCTGGGCCCAGACGTTCATCACGCCGTTCTCGTCCGGCGCGAGCCAGGCGATCTGCGAGCCGTCCGGCGACATGCGCGGCAGCGAGCGCTCCGGATTGCCGAAGAGGACGGTGCGGGGGATGAGCGTCGCGGCCTGTGCAAGAGGGGCCAGAAGCGAGGCAATGAGAAGAAGAGCGCGGCGGTTCATGTCCATACTTTGTCACGCATTCGGACGATCGCCGGTGACATGTCGTTACGCCCCGAGCAGGTGGAGCGGACGCTGGAGCTGCACGCCGGCGGTGCCACAGTGCCGTTCATCGCCCGCTACCGTAAGGAGGCGACCGGCAACCTCGATGAGGTGCAGATCCAGGCCATCATCGACCGCCACGCGGAGTTGCAGGAGCTGGATGACCGCCGCGCCGCGATCCTCAAATCGATAGACGAACAGGGGAAGCTGACGCCCGCCCTCTCCGCGTCAATCGTGAACGTCAAGACGCGCGCCGAGCTGGAGGACCTCTACCTCCCGTACCGCCCGAAGCGGCGCACGCGCGCGACGATGGCCCGCGAAAAAGGCTACGAGCCGCTGGCGGACGTGATCTGGGGCGTGCCGGGGGCGGCGTGGACCGCGCCGCTCGACGCGGAGGCGCTCGCCGGCGCGCGCGACATCTGCGCGGAGCGGGTCTCCGAG
>DATEOX010000583.1:0-3132 GCA_035273585.1 Thermoanaerobaculia bacterium | reverse complement strand
ACCGCGCTCGGCAGCGCGCCGTGGACCGGCCGCGGCCGGATCGCGCGGACCGTCGACCTCAAGGCGCGCTTCGGCGAGTTCGCCCTCCGCCTGCCGATCGGCGCCGACTGGGTCACCCCCGATCCCGCCTGGGTCCGGCGCAACATCCGCAGCGCCCGCGTGCCGATCCTCGGCTCCGTGACCTGCCACCGCCGGATGATCCCGGCGCTGCGCCGCGCGATGACCGACGTCCGCCGTCGCGGCCTCGCCCGCCTCGTCGATCCCGGCGACTACGCCGGCTGCTACGCCCCGCGCCGGATCCCGGGATCGGGCACGCTCTCGCTCCACGCCTGGGGCCTGGCCGTCGACCTCAACGCGAGCCGCAATCCGCAGGGCTCGCCGCCGCACCAGGACCTCCGCCTCGTCCACATGATGGAGCGCCACGGCTTCTCCTGGGGCGGGCGCTGGCCGACGGTGCCGGACGGCATGCACTTCGAGTACCACGGCGACGGCCCGCCCCCGCTCGACGAGCCGCTCTGAGCGGCGCCGCGCTCACCGAAGCGGATCGTCTCCGACGCCGTAGCGCCCCCGCATCGACACGTACAGCACGTTCGCGATGATCCTGCTCCTGAGCCCCTCGGCGGTCGTCTCGAGCAGGGTGAGTCGCTGGTGGCGGCCGTCGAGGACCGGCGCGATGAGCCGGCCCCCCTCCCGGAGCTGCTCGATGAGCGGCCGCGGCACGGCGGGACAGGCGGCCGTGACGCAGATCCGGTGGTAGGGGGCGTGCTGCGGACACCCGAGTCCGCCGTCGCCGTGGACGAGGACGACGTCGGCGTAACCCGCCCGCTCCAGGTTCCGGCGCGCGAACGCGAGCGTTGTCGCGTCGATGTCGATGGCCACGACCAGTCCGCGCGCGCCGACCACCTCCCGCGCCAGCGCCGTCCCGTAGCCGGAGCCGACGCCCACCTCGAGAAACCGGTCGCCCTCGCGCAGGCCGAGCGGCTCGTAGAACAGTGGATAGCTGTGCGGGCACGAGATCGTCGCTCGCTCGCCGGGGAGCGGGAGCGGGATCTCCTCGTAGGCGTGGTCCCTGTAGGCCGGCGGGATGAAGTCCTCGCGCCGGACGGCGAGCATCGCCCCGCGCAGCCGTTCCGAGCGAAGGAGCCCGCGGCGCGCGAGCTCGGCGACCTTCGCCTCGCGCTCGCTCCGCAGGTCCGCCTCGCGCTTGGCGGGGAGGCCGGGCGGGGGAACGATCCACCCGCTCATCGCCGTGGGCTTCGGCACCGGTCAAAATCGCGCATTGCTGGAGATCTCTGCGTTTTGTGGGATCATCAAGCAACGGCATACATCCGTCAGGGAGTCGACATGACGGACTACGCAGCACATGCTCCCGCCCACGCAGCCGGCGCGCGAGCCGGAGGCTATCCGCTTGGCGTGGGACGTCCGCCGCTCGGCGTGGGCGACCTTCCCACTCCGGAGGAGGTCTTCCACGTCCCGAGAACCGGGCCGAGGGAGACGGTCACGAAGATCATGGGCCCCGCGCTCATCGCCCTCGGTCTCTCGATCGGAAGCGGCGAATGGCTCCTGGGGCCGCAAGCCATCGGAGAGCTCGGCTGGGTCGGCATCGGCTTCGTCATCACGATCTCGATCGTCCTTCAGGCCTTCTACAACGTCGAGGTCGGGCGCTACGTCATGGCGACCGGCGAGGTGCCGTCGCTCGGCTTCGGCCGCATCCCTCCGGGTGCCTACTTCGGCACGATCCTCGCGATCGCGATCTTCTACCTCGCCTTCCTGACCGGCGGCTGGGCCTCGGCGGCCGGGGCGAGCGCATTCACCCTCTTTACGGGAGACATCCCGAGCGACGCCGACCTGAACACCACGCGCTGGATCGCGGTCGGCCTCATGGGCCTGGTCTTCGTCATCACGCTCTTCGGGCAGAACATCTCGCGCACGCTGGAGCTCATCTTCTGGGTGCTCGTCGGCTTCATCCTCATCACGCTCCTGCTCGCCGTCCTGATCATCGCGCCGCCGAGCGCCTGGCTCGACGGAATCGAGGGCATGGTTCGCCCGGCCCTGCCACCGGAGGGGACCGAGGCGACCCAGATCGGCGCCGTGGCGGGGTTCGCCGCGATGGCCTCCGGGCTCAACTACGTGTTCATGAACTACTACCGCGACAAGGGCTACGGGATGGGGGCCAAGACCGGGTACATCCCGGGCCTGCTCGCGCGCGCCGAGGAACGCCCCGAGGTCGCGCCGGTGGGGACAACGTTCCGCGAGACCCCCGAGAACACGGCCATCTGGAAGCGCTGGTACCGCTTCCTCGTCCTCGAGATGTGGGTCATCTTCGTGCCCGGCGCCGTCATCGGGATGCTGATGCCGGGAATCCTCGTCAGTCACCTGGCGGACGAGACCGGTACGGCGCCGACCGTCGAGAACATGCCGACCTTCGTCGCCGAGCAGCTGCGCGAGACCGGTGAGGGCGACCTTCTCTTCGGCTGGGCGCTGTTCATCGGATTCCTCATCCTGTTCAAGACCCAGATGGTCATCTTCGAGATGCTCACCCGGAACATGGTCGACGCCCTCTACGGCTCGAGCGAGTCGTTCCGGCGCGTGCTGAGGGGTGACCCGCGGCGCTTCTACTACCCGTTCATGATCGCGCTCGGGATCGTCATCTCGATCATCATCTTCCAGGGGCTGTCGGTCGAGCTCGTCCAGTGGGCGGCGAACATGTCGAACCTCGCGGCGATGATCTTCCCGTTCGCGCTGATCTACCTGATCAGCAAGCTGCCGCGGCCGGCGCGCGCGCCGACGTGGTCGTACGTGATCCTGACCCTGTTCGCGGTCTACTTCGGCTTCTGGTTCATCAACTTCGCGCTGGACAAGCTGACGGGCAGCCCGCTCGTCACGTTCTGAGGGCAACCGCTCGCGTCTGGCCCGGATCGCCGGCCACTGAGCTTGCGATCACAGCGCCGCCTCGGCGAGCAACTCCACCTGCGCCGGGTCGGCCGACGCGGGGAAGCAGATGACCTCGTCCGCGCCCGCCTCCTCGTAGGCGGCGAGCGTCGCGCGGATCGTGTCGGCGTCCTTCGCGGCGCCCTGCACGATTATGTCCGCGTAGTCGCCGAGGAACGCGTAGTAGTCGCCGAGCGAGTG
>DATEOX010000582.1:0-6811 GCA_035273585.1 Thermoanaerobaculia bacterium | reverse complement strand
CGATCCTCCGACCTGTAGAGCCCGGCCACCGAGCCGGCGTAGACCGTGTCGCGGTTGCAGGCGTCGACCTCGATGTCGTGGATGCGGCGGTTGTTGAAGCCGTCGCGGTAGCGGGTCCAGAGGTCGCCGCGATTCTTCGTGTTGTAGACCCAGCCGCAGGTCGAAACCCACAGGCTGTCCGGGTCGTCCGGCTCGATGGTGATCGAGAACATATCGGTGTCGAGCACCATCCCGTTGTTGATCAGCTTCCACGTCTTGCCACCGTCCTCGGTGCGGATGCCTTGGCGCCACGTCCCGACGTAGATCCGGTCGCGGGACCGCGGGTCGATGGCCAGCGACTCGACGTTCTCCTGGTCGGAGATCTTCTCCCACGTCACGCCACCATTCGTGCTCCGGTAGACCCCGGTCAGGCCGCCGGCCAGCACGAAATCGTCATCTTTCGGATCGATGGCGATGGCCCGGACGGAGAACTCGTCGAGGCCGGCATCGCGCCGGACCCATGTCTTGCCGCCGTCCTCCGAGACGGCGATCACGCCGCCGCCCCACAGGCCCCAGCAGGCCGCCCAGAGCCGCCCTTTGCGGTCGATCAGAAGGTTGTCGACGATGTAGCCCGCGAAGGGCATGCCGCCGCGCGGGAGCGACCAGGAGCGCGCGCCGTCATGGGAGACGTACAGCTCGCCACCGCTCGTGCCAAGGTAGAGGGTGTCGGGGTCGCGGGGATCGACGATCAGCGCGCGGACGTCCGCGCCGTACAGCCCAGCCCGCCGCCAGGCGGCGGCCGCCGGAACAGTGATGATGAGGATGATGAGGAAAATGAGGAACTTACGCATGCCTGCCCGTTCGGTGGATTCTGTATCAGCTACGGCGCTCTAAGCAATATCGGTGCTAACTGGCGCCGGCGCCCCTCACCCCCAGCCCCTCTCCCCGCGCGCGGGGAGAGGGTGGCCGAAGGCCGGGTGAGGGGCTATGCTACGCGCCGCGATGCCCACCCTCCGCACCTGCGTCTTCCCCTGCGCCGGATTCGGCACCCGGTTTTTCCCGGCCACGAAGGTGATCCCGAAGGAGATGCTGCCACTGGTGGACAAGCCGATCCTGCAGTACGGGATCGAGGAGGCGCTCGGGTCGGGCCTGGACAAGCTGATCGTCGTCTCCTCGAAGGGCAAGGACACCATCCTCGACCATTTCGACCGCACCTCGGAGCTGGAGCGCTCGCTCAGGGAGCGCGGCAAGACCGACCTCCTGGCCGAGGTCGATGCGGTCAGCAGCATGGTCGACCTCATCTCCGTTCGGCAGAAGGAGGCGCTCGGCCTCGGGCATGCGGTGCTCGTGGCCCGGGACGCGGTGGGCGATCAGCCGTTCGGCGTCGTGCTGCCGGACGACGTCATTCTGGCCGACGAGCCGTGCCTGCTGCAGATGCGGCGGGTATTCGAGGAGACGGGGCGGCCGGTCATCGCCCTGATGGAAGTCTCGCCGGAGGAGACCTCGCGCTACGGGATCATCGACGGCGAGCAGATCCGCGACCGCGTCTTCCGCGTGCGGGACATGGTGGAGAAGCCGAAGACGAATGCGCCGTCGCGTTTCGCCATCATCGGCCGCTACATCCTGCCGCCGGAGATCTTCCCGCTGCTGGAGAAGACCGGGCGGGGCGCGGGCGGCGAGATCCAGCTCACCGACGCGCTGCGGGAGCTGGTCAAGAGCGGCGACTTTTATGGTTACGTGTTCGACGGGAAGCGATATGACGCCGGCGAGAAGCTCGGCTATCTCAAGGCGACGGTCGACTACGCGCTGAAGCATCCGGGGCTCGGCGCGGAGTTCCGGACGTATCTGCAGGGACTGTTCGGCAATGGACAAACGGCTCGAGATCCTCGACCTGCCGCCCGACGTGAGAGCGCTCGTCGGCGAGTGTGAGCTGACCGGCAGCCGGACGACTTTCGAGCGCAACGGCCGGGCGGTGGCAATCCTCATCTCGCATGACGAGTACCTCGCGCTGCGCGAGACGATCGCCATCGCTGCCGATGACGCTCTTCGCGCGCTGATCGCCGCCGCCGAGGAAGAGGCGCGCAAAGGCGCGCTCGATCTGCCCGAGCCGGAGGTGGCGAACGACCGCTTGCGCATCCCCGACTCGGTGGCCGCGTTTCCTCTGTCCGATGAGGAGCGCGCGCTCGTCTCGGAGGCGTACGCGCGCATCGATGAGGATCCGATCGCCGGCGCGCCGCTGTTCGAGCCGCTGCGCGGGCTGTGGAGCTACCGCACCGGGCACCTGCGCATCGTCTACCGCATCTTCCCCGAGGCGCGGTTCATCGTGATCGTGAGCGTGGGGAGGGCGGCGCCATGAGCACTGTGTCATTCCGAGCCGCGCAGACGGCGGGGAATCCGCACCTTCAGGCGCGGCGCGAGATCGGTACGGATCCTTCGCCGTCTGCGCGGCTCAGGATGACAGCGGAGGCGGCGCCGTGACGCGCTTCATCCTCGCCTCCGCATCGCCGAGACGGCGCGAGCTGCTGGCGTCGATCGGCGCCGACTTCGAGGTCATCCCCAGCCACATCCCGGAGGTGCGGGCGGATGGCGAAGCGCCCGAGGAGTACGTCGCGCGGCTGTCGCGTGAGAAGGCCGCCGAAGTGGCGCGGCTTCACCCCGATCGCTGGATCATCGCCGCCGACACGACGGTCCTCCTCGGCGACCAGTTGCTGGAGAAGCCGGCCGACGCCGCCGATGCCCGGCGCATGCTGGCCACCATCGCCGGCCAGACGCACGTCGTCTACACGGGCGTGACCCTCCAGAACCTCGGCCGCGACTACCGCGACACGCGCGTGGCCGAGTCGGAGGTGCGCATGCTCCCCCTCGAGCGGCGCGACATCGCCTGGTACGTGGAGACCGGCGAGCCGCTCGACAAAGCCGGCGCCTACGCCGTACAAGGCATCGGCGCCATGTTCATCGACTCGATCCACGGCAGCTACACGAATGTTGTTGGATTGCCCCTTGCTTTGCTTTTCCGGATGCTCCGGAGAGCGGGGCTGGATCCGCTGAAAACAAAATCGGAGTAACGAATGTCTTCCGCAGCGAAAATCGGCGCTTTCATGCTCGTCGTTCTGGCGATCCTCGGGTATTTCGTCCTGAAGATCGAGGACATCGATCTCAGTCGTGGCAAAGGGACGCGGCAGGTGAAGGTCACGTTCGACAACGTGGCGGGGCTGGACGAGAAGTCGGCCGTGCGGGTGGCGGGCGTGCGCAAGGGGAAGGTCACGAAGATCCAGGTGTTGCCGAACGGCCAGGCCGAGGTGACGCTGGAAGTGGATGACGACGTCCCGCTGCACGGCAATGCCACGGCGAAAGTGGCGAACCTCGGGTTGCTCGGCGAGAAGTACATCGAGCTCGATCCGGGCGATCAGACCGCGCCGGTCATCGCGCAGAAAGAGGTGCGACTGCAGGGCACCGCGCCGGCGAGCTTCGACGACGTCACGAACCAGGTGGCGGCCATCGCCACCGACGTGAAGGCGATCACCGCCTCGCTGCGAACGGTCGTGGCCGGGCCGACGGGGCAGCAGCGGCTGGAAGACATCGTCGAGAACGTGCGGGCCATCACCGGCGAAGTGCGGGCGCTCATCGCCGCGAACCGGACGAACGTCGATGCCACGCTGGCCAACGCGCGGGAGATCACCGCCGCGCTGAAGGTGGAGATCCCGAAACTGGCGCGGGACATCGACAAGGTGGCGAACCAGATCGGCGGCACGGTGGGCGAGAACCGCGAGGACGTGCGCGTGGTGGTGGAGAACCTCAAGGGCCTTTCCCGCGACCTGCGCACGACGGCCGACAACCTCAACGCCATCACCGGCCAGGTGAAGAGCGGCGAGGGGACGGTGGGCAAGCTGCTCTACAGCGACGAGGCGCACGACAAGCTGACCAGCGCGCTGACCTCGGTGGAGAGCGGCGTGACGGAGCTGAAGAACACCCTCGGCCGGGCGAACAAGATTGGCCTCGACCTCGGCATCAAGGCCGACTACTACGCCGGCCTGAACCAGGAGGTCACCGGGACGGGCATCGACAAAGACATCGTGGGCACTTCCCGCTCCGCGGTGCAGTTGCGCCTGACGCCGAACCCGGAGGGCAACCGCTTCTACAACGTCGAGCTGGCGGATGACCCGCGCGGCCGGCGGCGGGACAAGATCTTCTCCACGACCACCGTCGATCCGGCGACAGGGGCGGAGTCGACGGTCATTACGAAGCAGACGAAATTCGACCGCGACTTCCTGATCTCCGCGCAGGCGGGCTGGAACCTCGACAACTACGCCGTGCGGCTGGGAATGTTCGACAACACCGGAGGCGCGGGCCTCGACTACCGCTACAACGAGCGGATCCGGATCACGGGCGAGCTGTTCGACTTCAGCAAGCGCCGTGATCCCAACCCGCACGTGCGCCTGTTCGGCGAGTACGTCTTCCGCAAGGAGACGCCGAAGACACCGATGCTCTTCGTCACGGGCGGCGTGGACAACGCGCTGAACGACACCGCGTTCACTTTCGGCGGCGGCGTGCGGTGGCGGGACGACGACCTGAAGTACCTGCTGGGGAGCATCCCCCTCGGCAAATGATCACGGCAGTCATCAAGACCGCCCTCCTCTTCGGCGGGCGCTCGGCGGAGCACGAGGTTTCGATTCTCTCCGCGCGGTCGGTGGCCGAGGCCGCGCCGCGGCAGCGGGTCGAGTTGATTCCGATGTGCATCGCCAAGGACGGGCGGTTCGTCGGGCCGGAGCGGAGCGCGCGCATCCTCGGCGGATCGGAGAAGAGCGAGCAGGGCGACAAAGACTTCTCCTTCGACTCGTGGTGCCGAGGGGCGGCGCTCGATGTGGTCTTCCCGCTGATCCACGGCACGGGCGGGGAGGACGGGACGCTGCAGGGCTACCTGGAGATGCTCGGGCTGCCGTACGTCGGCAGCGGCGTGACGGCGTCCGCGGTGGGGATGGACAAGGCGCACATGAAGCACGCCTTCGCCGCGGCGAAGCTGCCAATGGTGGAGTCGGTGGTCGTGCTGGAGAGCGAGTGGAAGAACGAGCGGGACCGGATCACGCGGGCGGTGAACAACGCGCTGCGGCTGCCGTACTTCGTGAAGCCGGCGAATAGCGGCTCGTCCGTCGGCGTGACGAAGGTCAAGAACGACAAGGACCTCGGCGATGCCATCGCCTTCGCCTTCCGCTTCGACGAGAAAGTGCTGGTCGAGCGCGGCATCGACGCGCGGGAGATCGAGATCGCCGTGCTGGGGAACGACAAGCCGGAGGCGAGCGTGCCGGGGGAGATCGTCGCCGGCCGCGAGTTCTATGACTACTCAGACAAGTACATCGAGGAGGGATCGCAGCTCGTGATCCCGGCAAAGCTGGCGAAGGACAAGCTGGAGGAGGTGCGCCGCCTCGCGCTCGCGGCGTTCCGGGCCATCGGCGCGGCGGGCCTGGCGCGCGTCGACTTTTTCCTCGAGCGCGGCACGAACCGGCTGTACGTGAACGAGATCAATACGCTGCCGGGCTTCACGAAGATCTCGATGTATCCGAAGCTGTGGGAGGCGACGGAGGTGAAATACCCGCGGCTGATCGAGCGTCTGCTGGAGCTGGGCATCGAGCGCTCGAAGTCGCGGGCGGCGCGGTATGCCACGGCGATGCGCTGGTTCGATGAGGTGAAGACGATCGTGTCATCCTGAGGCGCGCAGGCGGCGAAGGACCTCCCGGCAAGCGCGAGGAGATCCTTCGCCCTCTGCGGGGCTCAGGATGACAGTCATGTGGCCAGTGCGCATCAGCTTTTCCCGCCTGCGGCCGATCAACGCTGCGGCGGTCATGCGCGTGATCATCGTGGCCACGGTCTTCGCCCTTTTTCTGGCCGGCGACTTCATCCTCTTCCGGCGGCTGTTCAAAGCGACGGCGGACATCGAGGCGGCCACGCCGTTCTTCGCCCTCGGCCTGTTGCGCAACCTCCTGGCGATGGTCTTCCTCGTGGCCACCATCGTCCTCTTCTCCTCCGCGCTCACGGCGGCCATCGGCGCGTTCTTCACCGATCTCGACCTCGACCTCTACCACGCCGCGCCGCGGGCGAAGACGCGCATCGCCCTCGCGCGCTGGGGAAAGACGCTCGTGCAGAGCGCGGCGGTGGTGTTCGCCTTTCTCGCGCCGCTGTTCGTCGCGTTCGCGCGGCAGTACGGGATCGGGCCGTGGTTCTATCCGGTCGTCTTCCTCAACCTGGCGCTGCTGCTGACCATCCCGGTGAGCCTGGCCAGCCTGATGATCATCCTGCTGGTGCGCTGGTTCCCCGTGCGGCGGGTGCACCAGATCGTGGCCACCATCGCCATCCTCGTCTTCACCGTGGCGGTGATCGCGTTCCGGGTGAGCCGGCCGGAGCGGTTCTTCACGGCCATCAACACGGATGACGTCACGCGCGTGCTGCGCGCAATCGAGCTGCCGTCGATGGACCTCTATCCGGGGACGGCCATCGCCGACTTCATGGTCAAGGCGGCATCGCGGCCGGCCGCGGTGCCGATCCTGCCGCGGCTCCTGTTCGTGGCGGTGCTCCTCTTCGTCGCCTTCGTGGAGGTGGCGCGGACGGCGTATTTTGCGGCGTTCGTGCGGGCGCGGGAGAGTATGGCGCCGGCGGCGCTCGGCGCGGCGCAGGTGACGCGGCTGCTCGACCGGCTCCTCGACAAACTGCCGCTGCAGCCGCGGGCGATGATCGCCAAGGAGGTGCGCACCATCGGCCGGGACGTCGCGCAGTGGTCGCAGGTGATGCTGATGGGGGCGCTGCTCTTCATCTACCTCTACAACATCCGCATGCTGCCGCT
>DATEOX010000581.1:0-4891 GCA_035273585.1 Thermoanaerobaculia bacterium | reverse complement strand
AGTGCGCCGGGTAGACGTCGAACGACGTGTTCTGATTCTGCGTCGACTCGGTCGTGCCGCGCGACTTGGCCCGCGTCCAGGAGACGACCAGGCTCGAATTCTGCGTCGGCCGGCTCTCGATCTTCGTCACGATGCCGCGGTAGTCGGAGCGGAGCACGTTCGTCGCTCCCTCATCCGCGCCCGGGTTGTTCGTGATGATGCACGTCGGCAGGAAGCCCTCCGAGTTCGCGCAGTAGTCCTCGAAGAGGTTCTTCTGCTTGCGGTACTGCGCCGTCACGTCGATGGACGTGTTGCGGAAGATGCGCTGCGTGAAGCCGAGGCTGGCCTGGTCGCTGTAGCTCGGCTTCAGGTTGGGATCGTAGCTGCCGCCGGTGAGGAAGAGGCCGGAGAAGTCGGGGTCGTACGCGTAGCGGCCGTTGTCGTCCACGGTGAAGACCACCGCGCCGATCGGCACGGCCACCCCGAAGTTGGGAAGCGTGAGCTGGTTGTCATCCATGATCCGGCCGGTGAAGGCGTGGGCCACGGAGTTGCCGTCGTTGAAGATGTCGTACGCCACGCCGACGCGCGGCTGCAGCAGGTTGAAGTCGGGAATGGGCGTCGTCCCCGGCTGGCTCCAGGTGATGTTGTCGTGGCGCAGCCCGAGGCGCAGCGTCAGGCGCGAGAGCGGGTTCCACTGGTCCTGCACGTAGACCGCTCTCCCTTTCGAATCGACCGAAGTGATCGGGTTGATGATGGAGAGGCTGATCTGGAACGGCTGGCCGTTGATCTGGTTGATCGTCGCGGCGCACTGCGAGCCGGCCGGGATGCCGTACTTCGGCGAGCAGAAATCGGGCTCGAAGCCGGGGATGAGCGTCGGGTCGCCGGTGCCGTTGTTGAAGCTGCTGAACGACGACTTGTCGAGGTTCACGCCGGCTTTGAGCGCATGCGTGCCGAGCGCTTCGAGGTAGTAGCTCGTGGAGGCGATCAGCTCGTCGCGGTTCGACGTCCGCCCCTGGTGGTTCGTGTAGTTCGCGGACGTGATGCCGGTGCCGAGGTCGATGATGCCGGGAATCTGGAGGTTGCCGCTCTGGGGCAGCGTCTCCAGGCTCCCCGGCGTGTGGCCGAGCTGCACGTTGGCCAGGAGGTGCGAGCTGAGGATGGCGTCGTAGTTGAGGGAGAGGCTGCGCACGTGCTGCGTCTGCAGCGCATCCGACTCGGGGCGGACGAAGGAGCTGAACAGCCCGTTCTGGATGCTCGCGTGCGAGTCGAGGAAGCGGAGGGTGAACGTCTGGTCGGCCAGCGGCGTGAAGGTCAGCTTGCCGAGAGTGTCCCAGCCGGTGAACTTCCGCTGGCCGGGCTGGAAGCCGAAGACGTTCGCCGGCTGCTGGGTCGTCTCCGGATGCGCCGAGGAGCCGAAGAACCAGAGCTTGTCTCTGACGATCGGGCCGCCGAGGGCGATCTCCGGCTGGAGCGACTTATTCGTTTGGGCCTTCTTGTCGAAGCGGAGCTGCGTGGCGGTGGGCGTCGCGCCGTAATACGCGATGGACGACGCGACCGGCACGGTTTCATGCCCCGCGGAAAGAAAGTCGGGATCGTTGTAGCGGACGTCGAGCACGCCGGAGAGCTGGTTGCCCCCCGACTTGGTGATCACGTTGATCGTGCCGCCGGACGACTTGCCGTACTCCGCGTCCTTGCCCAGGGTCTGGATGGAGATCTCCTGGATGGCGCTGAAGGAGAGGTTCGGCCCGAACGTGTGCGTGACCGGATCGGTCGTGTTCAGGCCGTCGACGGTGTAGACGTTCTGCGCGTAGTTCGCGCCGGAGACGGCCGGGTTGCTGCCGCCGCCCGTGGCCGCCGCCACGCCTGGCGCGGTGAAGAGGACGTTCTGGTACGAGCGGTTCGCCGAGCCGATGGTGGCGTACTTGAGCTGGTCTTCCTTGAACGTTTGCTGGGTGGTGGTCTGGGTCGGATCGACCACCACCGCGCTGGCGATGACGTCGACGACATCGGTCAGGGTGAGCTGCATCGGCACGTCCAGCTTCGTGTTCCGCTGCGCGGAGATGACCACGCCTTCGCGCACCTGCGGCTTGACGCCGTTCAATTCGAACGACGCGCGGTAAGTGCCGGCCGGCAGCAGCGGGATGTTGTACTCGCCCTGGGTATCGGTGACGACGGTACGCGTCCCCTGCAGTTGCGGGCCGGATACGTTGACGGTGACGCCCGGCAGCGGCGCGCCGCTGCCGTCGGTGACGACGCCGATCAGCGCGCCGGCCGTGGGTGAGGTCTGCGCCGACGCGAGGCCGGCGGTCAGCAGGATGATGAGAAAGAGGATGACTCGCGATTTCATGAGGTCTCCCTGGACACACGTTGCACAAGCCGCGGGCATCTGCGGTCGCCCGCGTAACCGGTACGAAACAACTCATCACGCGCCGGCGCGACGTGCACGGAGAGTTGTGCAGCGTCGCTGCCGTCCGTGCCGCGGACGAAAGCCGCATGAATGCTGGCCTTCGCGCGTCGCGCGATGCGCGCTCGTTCGGCGCATTGAATCCGTCACCCGGTTGTGCAAAGTGGTGCGGTTACACGGGTGTGAACGGGAAGAACCCTCGCCCCGCTTGCGGGGAGAGGGTGGCGCGAAGCGCCGGGTGAGGGGCGGCCCAAACCTTCCGCCCCGTTTTCCGTCTTACCATGAACGTTTTCGATGAAGATCCGGACCCAGCTCGCCGTCGCCTGCTTTCTCCTGGCCATCCTCCCCCTCGGGGCGATCGTCTTCTACAGCTACCACTCCTCCAAGCGGGCGCTGCAGACGGCCTATCATCAGGAAGCCGTGCGGGCCACGCGGCAGATGGACGGCCGCCTCTCGCGCATCCGCAACGAGCTCGAGCAGCGCCTGGCCGACGTCTCCACGCTCCCCATCCAGAAAGATCCGACGAACGTCCTCGTCACTCTCGGCGATGCCGCCTCGCTCGTCGACTCGCTGGAGATCCAGCCGGTGACGCCGTCCGCCGCCGCCCGGCCTCCCGCCCCACCCGTCCCGCCCGAGGCGGATGCCGCCGCTGTTGCCGAGGCCGACCCCGAGCCGATCGTCATCGACATCCCGCCGATGCCGGCCATGCCCCGCTTCCGCCTCTCCGACGAACAGCGGCAGAAGATCCGCGAGGTCTCGCGCCTCGGCACGGAGCTGGGGACGAAGTGGGAGTCGATGACGCCCGAGCAGCGCCAGGAGCTGCAGCAGAAGCTGCAGGAGAAGCAGTCGGCGCTCGATGAGGCCATGCAGTTCTCCCAGGCGCAGTTCCAGTCGCAGCTCGATGAGGCGCTGCGCAAGCAGGAGGAGCTGCGGCAGGCCATCGAGTCGAAACGGGAGGCAGCGCAGGAGCGCCGCGTGGAGCGGAAGGTCGTCGTCCGCCGCATGCTCACCGACGAGCAGAAGGCGAAGCTCAAGGAGCACGACAAGCGCATCGGCCTGCTCTTCGGCCAGAAGTTCAACGTGCCGGTGCGCAAGCAGGGCGCCGTCGTGGCCCGGCTCAGCGCGCAGGTCAAGCCGGAGGAAGTGATCCGCCGCGTCCTCGGCAGCGCGAACGAGGAGAACGGCGAGATCGCCTTCGCCGTCGACCGCGAGGACAACGTCTACACCCGCAACCCGGAGGATCGGGCCAAGCTCGACCGCCTCGGTTTGATCCGCGCGTTCGAGGAGCACCGTCCGCTGCCGCGCATCGAGAACTGGGTCGTGGCGACCTCGTTCGACAAGCAGAGCGGCCTGCGCGTCGGCGTTGCCCGGCCGGTGGGGGAGAACCTCGAGGAGCTGCGGCGCACCGCGGCCTGGAACTTCGGCGCCGGCATCGCGCTGCTGTTCGTCGCTCTGATCGGCATCGTGCCCATCGCCAATCACATCACGCGCGACGTGCAGCTCGTCACGGCCGGCGCGGAGCGCATCGCCCACGGCGACCTGATGACGCGCCTCCCGGTTCGCTCGCAGCGGAGCGAGTTCGGGCAGCTCGCCGCCGCCTTCAACCGGATGGCCGAGGATCTGAGCCTGCAGCAGCAGCGGATCGTGGAGCAGGAGCGGGTGGCCGTCGAGTACGAGCGGAAGTCGGTGGAGCTGGAGGAGGCGCGCCGCTTCCAGCTCTCCATGCTGCCGAAGGAAGTGCCGCGCGTGGACGGCTTCCAGGTGGCGGTCTTCACCCGGACGGCGACGGAGGTCGGCGGCGACTACTACGACTTCCGCGTCGGCGCCGACGGGCTGCTCTCGGCGACGGTCGGCGACGCCACCGGCCACGGCGCGAAGGCGGGGACGATGGTCACGGTGATCAAGACCCTCTTCGCCGGCTACGACGGCACGCAATCGCCCGCGGCCTTCCTGCGCGACGCGGCGGAGAAGATCAAGCGGATGGAGCTCGGGCGGATGGCCATGTCGCTCCTCCTGGCCCGCTTCGAGCGCGGCCGGGCGACGGTCGCGGCGGCGGGCATGCCGCCGGTGCTCGTCCACCGCGCTGCATCGGGCCGCGTCGAGGAGGTGGCCCACGCCGCGACGCCGCTCGGCACGCTCGGGACGGAGTACTCTGACCGGCTGATCGAGCTCGCGGCCGGCGACACGGTGCTGCTGCTGACCGACGGCTTCCCCGAGCTGCAATCGCCGAGCGGACAGCAGGTCGGCTATGCGGCGACGGTGGACGAGTTCGCCCGCGCCGCGTCCGCCGGCGCTTCCGCGTTTGCAGCACCGTGGAAAATCTTGTTCATCAGGTTCCCGAACATGCCCATGGATGATCACCCTCCAAGGGAAGGCAGGGCTGCAGGAATCAGGCCGCGCAGGGCGGACGCTGACGCCTCGCCGTGCCTCATGCCGTCACCCGCACCACCACGAAGGTGATGTCGTCGTTGGGCGGAAAGTCGCCGTGCCACTGGCGCGCGGCGTCGG
>DATEOX010000580.1:0-7307 GCA_035273585.1 Thermoanaerobaculia bacterium | reverse complement strand
AGGGCAAGGGCACGTCGGCCTGGGCACGAACGCGCGACCTCTGGGGTGACAGGGCGGCGGGCTAACCGACTGACTACCGCCATGGATGCGCCTTGTTGTTGCCGATGCCGCTGCCATCGCGACTGAAATCCGCCGCTTCGATGCGGATGACAAACCCGTGCCGATCATGCTCGTTCAGCCGAAGCCACACTCGGTGTGTCAGGCACGGGGAGAACGCGAAGGTCAAGAGCGGAGGTCAATTCCTCCACCGATCCTTCGGGCCAACGGAAGCGGCACAGAGTGGCCTTGTTTTTTTTGTGCAGATGCAGCACGAACACCAGCTCGAAGGCGTTCGGACTCTCGTGCGTCACGAATGCTTCGTACACGTCGCCGTCGCGCGCGAGCCAGCGGCTGGCCGGGTCGTTCGTGTTCGCTTTCAAGTCGAAAAGTGCGATGCGGTGTTTGCCGTCGATGACGAAGGCCACGAGCCATCGACCGCTTACGAATTTCATCGTCGTGAGCCGCAGATCAAAGAATAGATCGTCGCGAATCGTTTGCAGCGAAACGGGGTCGAGGAACCGGAGCTCGGTGGTTCCGTACCACGATGCACGACAGGCGATCAGACAAGGAAATCCTTCGAGGATTCCGGTCGTGAGATCGCCGTTATCGTTCCATCCTTTCGATTTGTCCCACAGCGTGGCCGTCGCGCGCCTCGCGTGTTTGCCGTCGCGCCGCCACGATTCCACAGCGAACTCATCGCTCAACGCGATTGCGTACCACTCTTCCGGAGCGAGAGGATCGAACCAGATGGCCGCCAGTTCCAGGTCCTCGGTCTCAGGACGCAGCACTGCGCTGCGGCCTTCTCTCAGCACGCGAATTCTTCCTCGCGTATCGATGGTTACGACGCGACCGGATGACGGCGATTCGAACGCCGCCGCGAGGATGCGATTCGGCTGTTGATACTGGGCGGATGGATGCGCCTCCGACTGCGACCACACGTAAACGAACTGCGCATCCTCGGCGACGACGTCGACCGTTCCTTCGCCGTTTCGACGCGCGCAGAGCGGCGTCAGAATAAGATTTCGCGCGGCGAACCCGCCGAGGGAACGCGGGTTCGCGGCAAGAGGCATGAGATGCAGAACCGGATCGCCAGGCTGGCGCACAAGGACGAGCGCGTCGTGCGCGCCGAGACTCGTCGAGGGGCCGATCGCGTCGACGTAGCCCTGCGGCAGTTCATCAAGCGGAAAGCGCAGCAGATGCAGCGCGGCTTCGAGCACGCGCGCCGCGTTCTCGATCGTATATGCGTCCGGAGGCTCGTACGCCGCGATGTGCTGATGAAGCTTGACTCTGCCGAGGGCCATGCCCTCGAACACCGCGGCATGAATGGCGAGACCGTACGGTTTCGCGAATACCAGATCCGACACTGGCAGTGCGCGTAGATCGCCTGCCACCTTCGCCGCGAGCGCCAGCACGTTCGCGGTGTCCGCTGGCAACAGCTTCGGAAACGGCCAGACCCACGCGCGCGCTTTCGTCGCGGCCTCGCGAAGCTCATGCGTACGCTTCGCGTAGAGATTGCGCCACTGCACGAGGAGCTCGCGCGCATGTACGAGACGCTGCGTGTCCTCCTGCTTCGCGGGATAAGGAGGCTTGGCCGTGATTGTGTGCGTTGGCGGCACGCCGGGAAACGCCGGCGGCGTCGAAGGCTTGCCGCGCTCTCCGCGCACGCGCCGGAGAAGTCTCTCCGTCGCGTCGGTTTCTTTCCACAGTCCGACGAGATCGACATAGGCAAGATTGGCGAAGATTCCCTCCAATTCCACCGGCGCGATGCGCACGGGAATCAATAGGTCCCGCTCGCCGCGTGGATCGCGGCGAAACGCATCCGCCCATTCCGCGGGCGTGTACTTCGAGCGGAAATAGGCAGGGGAGAGCACCGCGATCGTCCGCTCTGTTCGGGCCATTGCTTCGTTCATGCGCAAGACCCAGTTTCCGGTGCCGAAGTCCCAGGCCTGAATCTCCACCTCGTAACGTTCTGCCTCGAGCGTCCACGCGATCCACTCCGCCCATTCGCGATCGTCCGCGGTGTAGCTGACGAAGAAATTCTTCATGATGGACGACACATGCTCGCTCGCCGCGGCCGGCGACTGCAAGAGCCGAGGTCGGAATACTTCGCGTTTTGGCCACGGGTCAGGGCAGATTTTCTGCTCACGAAAATTGCTGCCTTGCGAGTCACTTTGCGAGGCCACAATTTTTCTAGCGACCCTCTTAAAACACGAAACGCCGCGAAGCCGCGGCGCATGAGAGCTTTAAACTTGGCGGAGCCGACGGGGCTCGAACCCGCGAGCTCCGGCGTGACAGGGCGGCGTTCTAATCGCTTCCGCTTCGGCCATGCGACTGTTTGGTGCGAACCGCCGATCTCTCAGGCAGTTTGCTCCGCCTTGTTCGGGATCGGAGGGCATCCACATCGCCCTCCCCCCAAACCGCAAAAACGGCGGCCGCGAGGCCGCCGTTTTCGCATTCGGGCGGGGAAAGCGCGCTATTGCGCCGGCGCCGCGGGGGCGGCGTTCGGGTCCTCGACGATGATGCCGATGTTCTTTGCGCCGCTGGTGCGGGCCAGGTCGAGGAAGCGCATGGTCGACTCGTAGTCGACGTCGCGGGAGCCGGAGAAGAACACCATCTTGCTCGTGTTGCCGTGGAGGATCTCCCGGATCTTCTGCGGGAAGTCGTTTGCCGCCACCTCGTCCTTGTTGATCAGGATGCGGCCCTCGGGCATCAGACGCAGGATGATCTGGTCCTGCACCGCGGACGGCGGCAGGTTGGCCGGCGCCTTGGGCGGCACCCGGACCAGGTAGCCCATCTGCACCACCGGCGTGATGACCATGAAGATGATCAGCAGCACCAGCACGACGTCCACGAGGGGCGTGACATTGATGTCGCTTCTGAGTGAACCACCGCCACCGACTTGCATTTACGTGGTTCCCTCCGAGCCCGGCGAGCGCTTCGGCTGGGCGATCAATCCGACGTTGTTGAAGCCGACCTCGCGCAAGGCCTTGAGCACGTCCAGCACGTCGCCGTACTTGACCTGCTTGTCGCCCTTCACCGCGATCTCGCGGTCCGGCGTCCGCTGGTGGATGTTCTCCAGCTCCGACTGCACCTGGTCCTTGCGCACCACCGTCGGCCCGATGTAGACCGAGCCGTCCGACTTGACCGAGATCTGGAGCTGCTTCTCGGTGTCCGGCGTCTTCTCCGGCTCCTCGGTCACGGGCAGGTTGATGGGCACACCTTTCTGCAGCATGGGCGTGACGACCATGAAGATGATGAGCAGCACCAGGCAGACGTCGACGAGCGGGGTGACGTTGATGTCGGCGTTCAGCCCCGTCTTCGTGAACTTGTCCGCGGAGCTATGCCACCGACGACTTTTCACCCGAGCCTCCGACTTCCTTGAGGAAGTAGATCGCCATCTCCGAACCGGAGTTGGACATCTCGACCGTGAAGCGGTCGATGCGGTTCTGGAAGTAGTTGTAGGCCCACACCGCCGGGATGGCCACGAAGAGGCCGAACGCGGTGGTGACGAGCGCCTCGGAGATACCGGCCGAGACCGACGCGATACCGCCGCCCGAGGTGGCCATCTTGGAGAACGCGTTGATGATGCCGACGACCGTGCCGAAGAGGCCGACGAACGGCGCGGTGGCGCCGATGGTGGCCAGCACGCCGAGGTTCTCCTTCATCTCCGCGATGGTGATCATCGCCGTGCGGTCCATGCCCTGGCGGGCGGCCTCGATGGGGATCTCGGGGTCGGAGGTGCGCTTGTCGCGGCGGACGGCCTCGAACTCCAGCAGCCCGGCGGCGATGACCTTGGCCAGGTGGCTCTGCTTGTATTTCTTGGTGATGTCGATCGCCTGCTGGTAGTCGCCCCGGGTCAGCACGTTCGAGAGCGCGCCGAGGAGCTTGAGCGACTGGTTCTTCGCCTGGGTGAACAGGATGAAGCGCTCGACCATGACCCAGATCGAGTAGATGGACATCGCGAACATCAGGATCACGACGCCTTTAGCCAGATTGCCCATCGAGTTCCAAAGTCCCAAGAGACTCATATCCATGACTTGTTTCCTCCATCGACCCGGACCGCGCCGGCGTCATGTTTTTAGTTCAACTTGAAGTTGACGGTGAGATTGAAGATGACGTCGACCGGCTGCCCATTCAGCGTACCGGGCCTGAACTTCCACTTCCGCACGGCCTCGGCTGCGGCCGCGTCGAGACCGAACGGCAGCGGTTTGAGGACCTGCACGTTCTGCACGTTCCCGTTCTTGTCGATGATGCACTCCACGATGACGATGCCGGAGATGCGCGCCTTGCGCGCCACTTCCGGATACGACGGCTCCACCCGGTTGATGACCACCGGCGCCTTGACGTCGCCGCCGACGCGCAGCGGGGCTTCCTGCTTGGGCGGAGGAGGCGCCGTGTCGGTGATCACGCCGCCCACCACACCGCCGACGACGCCGCCCACCACACCACCCTCCACGCCTCCCTCCACGCCGCCTTCGACGCCGGCGCTGGAAGCTTCGGTGGCCACCGGCTGCACCTTCTCGGGCACGACCGTGGGAGCGAGGTTCTGGATGTCCTTGGGGATCTCGACCGGCTTGATCACCTGGGTCACGGTCGCTGCTTTGGGAGGAGGAGGCGGTGGCGGCGGAGGAGGCGGCGGGGCGGCGGCCACGTTGTACTGCGCCACCTGCGCCGGCGAGTTCGTCGGGAAGGAGACGTTCCAGAGGGCGCCGAAGACCAGCGCGGCGATCACGACGGCGTGCAGCCCGATCGAGACCGGCAGGGTCATGATCTTCTGGAGGCCGACTTTCTGCTTCCTGGACTCGACGACCGTGGTTTCGAACATTAGCTTTTGGCTCCTGCGGCGGCCGCGGCCTTCCGCTTCTTGATGATGTCCACGGCCTGGTCGCGGATGCGGTTGGCCTCGGCCACCATCTGCTGCTGCTTGACCGGATCGGTCTCGGCAACGGCCTGCTGGCGGTAGAGGAGGCTGAGGTAGACCATCGCCTCGAAGTAGTCGTTGCGGAGCTTGATGGCGTTCGTCAGGGCCTGCTTGCCCTTCTCGATGATCGCCAGCTTCTGGGCCACGTCCGCCGGCGGGTTCTTGGCCACCTTCTCGTAGCAGACCACCCCCAGGATGTAGAACGACTCGGGGTTCTTCGAGTCGATGAGGGTGATCTTCTCGTACCAGTTGAGCGACTCGTCGAAGTTGCCCTGCGTGGAGTAGAGGCGGGCGATGGACTTGACGGCGTCGAGGTCGGCGGGATGGGTCTGGAGGTAGTTGCGGAAGTAGTCGATGGCCTGGGAGGTGCGGTTGGCCGAGAGGTACATGCTGATCAGCGCGTCGCGCGCGATCGTATCGTTCGGCCGCTTCTTGAGGTAGTTGCTCAGCTCCGCGATGGCCGCGTCGGCGTGACGCTCGTTCTCGGGAGTCTTGTCTTCGGGAACGTAGAGGCCGATCTGGGAGTACCCGATCATCCGGTCCAGGTCAGGGAAGCTGGAGTCGATGGAGCGGGCCCTGGTGTATTGATCGAGCGCCGCCTTGTAGTCCTCTTTCTCGTACGCCGCGTTGCCGTCGCGGATCGCCTCGCGTGCCTTGATCTGTCGGCACCCGACGGACGAAAGGGACAGAACGAGTGCCGCAAAAAGGCACAACACTTTCTTCATGTAAGTTCGAACTCCCTGAGAGTTTTGCAAGGCGCCGTCAGGCCGTTGGCCGGCCCGAGTCAGGCAATGTGGCCCGCGAATATACAGATCGGGTTTTTCACCGTCAAGCGACTTCGTAACAGATGAAACTGAAAGTTTTAGTTCGAAAAATGATGCTTTAAAGAACATGAGCGGGCGCCCTGTTCGACACCTCGACTCGGCGAAAAGAAACCGCCGTTTTCGCGGCCGTCAGTACGTCGGCTTGAACTCCGCCGTGAGCGCCGAAATCGCATCCCACAACTCCGGAAACAGCGGCTCCCGCGTTCCCTGCTCCAGTTGCGCCGCGGGGACGCCTTTGAGCGACAGCACCTTCGAGCCGATCACGCGGAAGGCGAGCCGCATGTGCACGAATCTCCACTTCAGAAACGCCTCGTCGTAGTCGAGCATTGCCTGCACCAGCGCGAACAGGGAGGCATGCTCGCGCGGGGCGCGCTCGATTTCCAGAATCGTGACCTTGCGCGACGTCAGCAGTTCCTCGAAGTGCGGCCAGATCCGCTTCCCCACGTCCAGCAGCCGGTGGAAGCCGGGCGACTCCTGCCCGCTCCCCCGCCCGAGGGAGCTGGTGCGGATGACGTGGTAGTCGGCCGGCGCCATCGTCTCCAGGATGATGATCTGCTCCCGCAGCAGGTCGAGGATCAGCCGGCAGCGGTGCAGCAGATGCGCCGCCTCCGTCACCTCCTCCGACTGCAGCCGCGCCACGCTCCGATCGATCTCGTAGTCGATGTGGTGCAGCCAGAGCTCGGCCGTCTGATGGGTGGACTGGAAGAGCCGCTCTTCCGGATTGGAGAGCAGCTCGATCGGCTTCTGCAGCCGCAGCAGCTCCGGCACGCGCACGTAACGCTCGTAGTCGGTGCTGCCTTCGCCTTCTAGGATGGGGCCGGTGTGGGACATCGGTTGTTGGTTGTCAGTTGTCGGTTGTCAGTAGAGGCGGCGCATCTTAACCGACAACTGACAACCGATGACCGACAACGCCGTCACACCAGCTCCAGAATGTGCCCCAGCTTCTTCTTCTTCGCCTCCAGGTACTTCCGCGTGGTGGTCGACGGGGCGATCTCCAGCGGGACGCGCTCGACGATCTCCAGGCCGAAGCCTTCGATGGCCACGTACTTGGCCGGGTTGTTCGTCATCAGCCGGATCCGGCGCACGCCGAGGTCGCGCAGGATCTGCGAGCCGGTGCCGTAGTCGCGGATGTCGGGGGCGAAGCCGAGCTTGGCGTTGGCCTCGATCGTGTCGTCGCCGCCGTCCTGCAGCTCGTAGGCGCGGAGCTTGTTCAGCAGGCCGATCCCCCGCCCTTCCTGGAGCAGGTAGAGGATCACGCCCTTCCCTTCCTTCGCGATGAGCTCGAAAGCGCGCTCGAGCTGGTCGCCGCAGTCGCAGCGGCTGGAGTGGAAGACGTCGCCCGTCAGGCACGACGAGTGGACGCGCACCAGCACGTCCTCCCCTTCCTTGATCTCCCCCATCACCAGCGCCACGTGCTCCTCGCCGGTGATGTCGCTCTTGTATGCGTGCACGCGGAACTCGCCGTGGTCGGTCGGCATCTTCGGCGACGCGAGGCAGTGCACGTGCTTCTCGGTCTGCATCCG
>DATEOX010000579.1:0-2587 GCA_035273585.1 Thermoanaerobaculia bacterium | reverse complement strand
AGGAGATCCTTCGCCGTCTTCGCGGCTCAGGATGACATTCACTGCGTCGCCAGCACCTGCGACCCGTGCTCCCTCGTGTGCAGCTCCCCCACCCGCTCGCGGATCTTCGTATCGATCTTGTTCACGGTGAACTCGCGCGCGACGCGCACCGCGTTCTTGATGGCCTTCGCGTTCGAGCGCCCATGACAGACGATGCAGCCGCCCTTCACGCCGAGGAGCGGCGCGCCGCCGTACTCCGAGTAATCCATCCGCTTCTTCAGATCGTCGAATGCGCCTTTGGCCAGGAAGCCGCCGAGCTTGCGCGGCAGCGAGCGCATGATCGCCTCGCGCAGCGTGCGGCTGACCATCTCGCCCAGGGCCTCCGAGGCCTTGAGCACGACATTGCCGGTGAAGCCGTCGCAGACCACCACGTCCGCGTTGCCGTTGTAGACGTCGCGCCCCTCGGCGTTGCCGATGAAGTTCAGCCCCGTCTCCTTCAGCACGCGGAAGACCTCGCGGGTCAGCTCGTTGCCTTTGCCTTCTTCCTCGCCGATGGAGAGCAGACCGACGCGGGGCGCTTCGATGCCGAACACCATCTGCGCGTAGAAGTGGCCCATGACGGCGAACTCGCGGAGGTGGTTCGGCTTGGTGTCGACATTCGCCCCGACGTCGAGCAGCAGCGTGTAGCCGTTCACATTCGGCAGGATCGCGGCGAGGGCCGGGCGGCTCACGCCTTCGATCATCCCCATCACCATGCGCGCGGAGGTCCAGGTCGCACCGGTGTTGCCGGCGGAGACGAACGCGTCGGCGCGCCCCTCGGCGACGAGGTTCGCGCAGATGCGGATGGAGGAGTTGCGCTTGCGGCGGAGAGGTGCGACCGCGGTGTCGTCCATGTCGACGACTTCCCGCGCGTCGACGACTTCGATGCGCGCCGGAACGGTGTCGCCGATGGAGGCCAGCGTCTCGCGCACGACCTCCTCCTTGCCCACCAGCAGGATCTCGACCGAAGGATCTTCGGCCGTGGCCAGAAGCGCGCCCTTGACGATTTCCAGCGGCGCGTGATCGCCGCCCATCGCATCAAGAGCGATTCTCGTCGTCCCGGCCACGTCAGCTCCGTCCGGAGACTAGATAGCGCCCTTGACGTCGATCACTTCGCGGCCCTTGTAGTAGCCGCACTTGGGGCAGACGCGGTGCGGGAGCTTCGACTCGTGGCACTGCGGGCAGGTGGAGAGGGACTTCTGCTTCAGAAAGTCATGCGCCCGGCGCGAGCGGGTGCGGGCTTTGGAATGGCGGCGTTTCGGATTCGGCATCGTCGTGCTCCTGTGGTCTCTTCAATATCCGATGTCGGTCAGACATCCTTTTTCTTTGCCAGTTCGTCCCGGATCCCGGCCAGCGCGCCCCACCGCTCGTCCACCACGCTCTTGTTGCACTCGCACGACTCGCGGTTCCGGTTGACGCCGCAGTGCGGGCAGAGGCCGAGGCAGCCCTCTTCGCACAACGGCTTCATCGGAACCGACAACTGGATCTGCTCGATGGCCAGGTCCCGCAGCGAAACCTGTCGCTCCGAGTAGTACTCGACGTCGAGCTCCCCGGTGTCGATGATCTCGACCTCTTCACTGTCGCCGGATGCGGAGGCCTCTGGACGGGGGCGGAATCTTACGTGAAAGCTGCTGCGGTTCGCAACGGGATACGGCTCGACGCAGCGCGCGCAGGTGAAGTCGGCGGTGAAGACGGCCGTGCCGTCCGCGATGTACTCGCCCGGCAGGTCGCCCTTCTGCGCCTTGACCTCGATGACGGCCGGCCCGGTGCCTGCGATCTCGTCCCGGTCGAGCTCGGCTGCAGACACCTCGAACGTGCCGCCGTAAGTCTGCGGCCCATGCTTGTCGATGTCGTCGAAGTTGATGAATTCACTCATGATGCGGATTCCGAGGCGGGTTGCGGTTCGGCTCTTTAACCTCGCACCTTCACCTTCAATTCCTCGACCCCTCCCGCCGCCGAGTCCGCCGCCTCGATCGAGCTGGCCCCCTCCATCGCCGCGATCCAGCCGCTCAGCTCCCTCGCCGATCGGAACAACCTCGGCGCCGCAAATCGGAGGCCCGGACTCTCCGCCACCTGCTGCAGCACCGGCACGGTCCGCTTCGGATCGATGCGCAGCGTCCAGAGGTTGCCTTGGAGGGCCGGCGGCTCGAACGCATCCTTTAAATACAGCTCGATGGTCGTCCGCTCGAAGGCGACGAGCAGCTCCCGCCCGGTGTCCTCGGTCTCAATGCGAAAGCCGAGGGCCTGCGCCGGCGCAACATCCTGCACGAACTGCGTCAAAGCCGCGCGTTTCTCCTCGGTAGCGGGCAGGATAATGACCTCTTTCGGTCTTGGGAGCAGCTTATCCGTCTCCACCTCGTAAAGAGCGATCGAGCCCCCATCCTTTAATAGTGTGGTGACCCGCGTCCGGACGAGCCGGTTGAGGTCGTCGAGCGCCTTGGGAGGCGTGGCGAAGCTGGCCGTGATGAGCGCCGATTTGGGATACCCCTCACCCGGCCTCCCGCCACCCTCTCCCCGCGCGGCGGGGAGAGGGGCTGGGGGTGAGGGGCGCGCCAACCGAAAGCCCACC
>DATEOX010000578.1:0-7331 GCA_035273585.1 Thermoanaerobaculia bacterium | reverse complement strand
CTGCCCTCGCCGAAGAAGCTGACCTCCGTCGCCGTCATGGCCGGCGTGAATAAGACGGGCGTGGTGCGCGTCGCCGCGGCCGATGTCGCCTCGATGCTGAACATGCCGGTCCAGCCACTGCTGACGGCCATCCAGGCGCGGACCATCTCCGTGACGAACAACGGCAAGCCGGTGGCCTGGAGCTCGACCGCGGCCAACGACGCGATCCTCTTCTATGGCGAGAAGGGCGACACGATCTTCTCCAACGACCGCGTCTACCGCATCGAGCTCGGCACGGCCACGCCGATGAGCATCGTGCAGGTGGCGGCCGCCGCCGCGCCGCTCACCACGTTCGAGGCCACGCGCGAGCTGGAGACCGACGCCTTCGCCGCCACGGTCCTGCCGCTCGATCCGAACGGTGACTACTGGTTCTGGGATTACATCCTGAGCGGCGATCCGACGGACGGCCGCCGCACGTTCAACGTCAACATCCCCTCCGTCGCGTCGGCCGGCGGCGCCAGCTTGCAGGTCCGCCTGCAGGGGGCGCAGGCGGGCACGCCGCACCGCGCCCGCGTCTCGCTCAACGGCGCGCCGGTGGGCGAGGTCACCTGGAGCTCGATCGACGCGAAGTCGTCCGATCTCGCGCTGCCCGCTGCGCTCCTGCGCGACGGCGCCAACGACATCACGGTGGAGGGCGTGCTCGAGCCGGGGACGTCGTTCGACGTGTTCTACATCGACGGCTTCTCCGTCCGCTACCAGCGCAAGGCGATTCCTGAAGGGGCCGCGCTGCAGCTCACGCCGCCCGCCGACCGCCAGGTCACGGCCGGTCCGTTCGCCACGCTCCCGCTCGCGCTCGACATCACGAGCCCGCTCCAGCCGCGGATGCTGCAGAACGGCGCGTTCGCCGGCGGCAACCTCTCGTTCGTCGCCCCGGCCGGCGTGCAGTCGATCTTCATCGCCGAGCGCTCCGCGTTCGTCGCGCCGAGCTTCCTGCGCGGCAGCGAGCCGGCGTCGCTGATGTCGAACCGCACCGGCGCCGACTACGTGGTGATCACGCCGGCCGCTCTCCGCGACGGTGCCCAGACGCTGGCCAACTTCCGCGCGTCGGACGGCCTGCAGACGCTGGTCGTCGATCTCGACCAGATCTACGACGAGTTCAACGGCGGCAACCCGAACCCGTCGGCCATCCGCTCCTTCATCGCCTTCACCAGCCGCTGGAGCCGCAGGCCGAAGTACTTCGTCCTCATCGGCGGCGGCACGATCGACTATCGCGGCATCCAGACGGCCCCCGGCCCGATGCCGCCGATGATGTTCAAAACGAGCGACGGCCTCTACGCCTCCGACTCGCTCTACGCCGACCGCAACCTGGACAACGTGCCGGACGTGGCCATCGGCCGCATCCCGGTCAACGACGCGAACGAGCTGAACGCGTATCTGCAGAAGCTCTCCGCCTCGACGCGCACCAACCCGGCGGCGTCGAAGATCGTCTGGAGCGCGGACGCGGTGGACCGCGGCGCGAGCTTCCGCGACGCGAGCCTCCGCGCCGAGGCGCCGCTCGCTTCGCGTCCGGCGACGCGCGTCTACCTGGACGAGTTGGGCGGGGACGGCGGCCGCGCGGCGCTGCTCGGCGCCTGGCAGACCGGCACGCCGCTGGTGAACTGGATCGGCCACGGCGGTCTCGATCGCCTCTCGAGCTCGTCCATCCTGACCGTCGACGACGCCCCGACGCTCACCTCATCCGGCCCGTTGCCGGTGGTGGTGGCCATGACGTGCACCATCAACCGCTTCGACATCGGCGTGGTCGACTCCCTCGGCGCGGCGCTGACCCGCGCCCCGAACGCCGGCGCGCTGGCGGTCTGGTCGTCGTCCGGCATGTCGGTGCACGGCGACGCCCAGGAGCTCGGCCGGACGTTCCTCCGCCTCGCGGTGAAGACGCCCAACGCCCGGATCGGCGACCTCGTGCTGCAATCCATCACGGCAAATCCATCGCTCGGTGAGAGCGGACCGCTCTACCTCCTCCTCGGCGACCCGGCCCTGCGCCTGTCGCTGCCGGCGGAGAGCGCCCCCACCGGCCCGAGATCGGCAAAGGAGTGAGGAAGGTTATGGAGAAAGACATCAAGCCCCGTCGGGACCGCAGGCGCTACGATCCCCCCCGCATCCTCTCCCGCGAGACGCTGGAGGCCATGGCCGGCATCTGCTCGCCCCGCCCGCCGGCAAAGAACAACCCGGGCTCGTGCCCGCGGGGACCGATCAATTCGTAGGGTGACCGCGACGCCGCGCTAGAATGCCGCTGATGGAAACGGCGAAGGAGCAGGTCCGGCAGATTCTTCAGATGCTCCCGGAGGACGTGTCGCTCGAAGACATCCAGTACCACATCTTCGTGCGGCAGAAGATCGAGCAAGGGCTGGACGACGCTGACGCCGGGCGGGCGGTGAGCCACGCCGACGTGCAGCGCCGGTTGGCGAAGTGGCTTACGAAGTAGTCTGGGCGGAGTCCGCCGTCATCGGTCTCGTCGAAGCGGTGGAGTACATCGCGCGCGACTCGCCGAGCTACGCCGCGGCACTCGCGATCCGCGCCGAACGCGCCGCTGCATCGCTGAGCAACTTCCCGAATCGAGGCCGGCACGTGCCTGAGTTTGATGACCCCGCCGTGCGCGAGCTCGATGTCGGCAGCTACCGCTTGATTTACCGAGTACGGCCATCACAGGTGATGGTGCTCGCGTTCGTGCACAGCGCCCGCGACCTCCGCACCGTCACCGATCCGCAGTGACGGCTACCGCGTCGCTTCTTCCACCACTTCCGCGTTCTGCTCCATTTCCGCCGGCACTTTCGTGGCCGATCCGGTGAGGATCTCGGCCAGGCCGGGGCAGAAGTTGAGGAGCTTGCCGCGGGGGTGGGCGGCGACCACGCCCACCGCCTCGGTGGTCTCGCGGCGCACGTCGTCCAGGGCGGCGTTGTCACTCCAGACTTCCATGATCGATTGCGAGTGGAGGTTGGCCACGGGGCGGCGCCACTGCACGCACGGGTATACATTGCCGTAGGGGTCAACCGCGATGGCCGACGAGCCGGCGCCGCAGTGTTTGCCGACGGGGGTCGGGACCGCGTCGTCCATGGCGGGGAGGGTGGGGAGGCGGTCATAGCGCGCCGACTCGAGACGCAGGAGGCGGGTGATGCCTTCGCGGCTGGGCGCGACGGCCAGAGGCTCGCGGTCGCCGTCGTCGCGCGGCGACACGGTCAGGTCGAAGCGCATGGGGAGGCCGAGGGAGTCGACCAGGGCGTACATCGCCTCCGTCTCGTTCTCGTTCCAGCATGTCAACGTGCTGTTGACCTTCACCCGCAGCCCGAGGGCGAGCATCTCGCGGAGGTTCTCGACGAGGCGGACGAAGCTGCCGGGGACGCGGGTCTGGCGGTCATGCGTTTCGGCGCAGGCGCCGTGGAGGCTGACCTCCGTGACGAAGGGGTCGACCTCGTCGCGCAGCCTTCGGGCGAGCTCGCCGCGCAGGGCGTGACCGTTCGACTTGACGCGCACCACGAAGCCGAGCTCGCGGGCGAGAGCGCCGATGCGGAAGAAGTCGGGATGGGCCAGCGGCTCGCCGCCGCTGAGGACGACCGTCAGCACGTTCATCGATGCCAGGTCGCGGAGGAACGACTCGTACTGGGCGAACGTCAGCGGCTTGCCGCGCAGATTGAGATCGTTGTAGCAGAAGAAGCAGTCGAGGTTGCAGCGGTAGGTGAGCTCCAGCAGCGCGGTCATCAGGCGGTTGCCGTTCCAGCTCCGGGCGATCACGTCGGTGAAGGTGCTCATGACGCCGGCACCGCCAGCCCCGCGTCCACCAGCTCGCCGGCGAAACGGAGCACGTCCTGCTCGATGACGTCCGACTCTGCCTCGTACTCGCCGCCGATGACCCCCGCGCATTCGGCGAGCGTGCGCGAGCCGTCCGCCAGCTCCAGGATGCGCGCCGCGACGTCGTTGAACACCACCGCCTCGGCGGACGCCTGGTCGACCACGACGCCTTCGTCCTCGAAACGGCGGAAGCGGACGTGCGGCGCGAGGCGCAGACGCGTGGCCAGGGTCAGGTTCATGTGAGTGATCGGAGTATAGGCCAGATGTCGCCCTCCCGCCGGAAGGTGAGCACGGCGTTGCGCGCCGCCGCGGCGATCTCCGCGGCGCGGTCGAGCAGGAGCGAGAGGCGAAGCTCGTCGCGGTTCACGTACGGCGCGCTCCGGACGAGGAGCGAAACGGTCTCGGCACGGGAGAGGGAACGCAGCGACTGGCCCGTTCCTTTCTCCAGCCCGACGACCGCCGCGAGCGGCGCCGCGACGCGGCTGACGTCCGCCGGCTCGAGATCGCCCGTGAACGGCAGCGGCGCGATGATGAAGCGGCCGTTCTCGCGCACGATGGCATTGAGGTCATCGCTGAGCACCGGATGCCCGGCGTCCACCGCCTGCCGGGCGACTGTCGACTTGCCCGCCCCCGACCGCCCGGCGAACACGAAGCCGCGGCCATCGAGTGCCACCGCGGCGCTGTGCACGAGCAAGCCACCGGTCATCAGCAGACGCAACGCCACCAAAGGCCGGAGCACGTTCTCGACGACGCCCCAGAACTCGGACGGCTCTTCGACCGGCGTCCAGATCCCAACCCGATTGCGCGCGAGATCGAGACGCGCGGCGAGGCGCATGCCCGCGAGCGAGACGGCGCCGTCGGCGGAGGCGTAGTCGAGGTTGTACTCCCAGCCGCGCGTATCGATGTCCAGGAAGTCTTCGGCAGCGACGCGGTGGATGATGAGCGTGACGGCAGATGCGACGTCGGCAGAAGCGCCGTACCGGGAAACGAGACTAGAGAGCTGAACCGGCGACAGCCCCTCGATGACGAACGGCCCGCCCGGCAGGTCCAGCGCGAACGACTCCGTGCCGAACGTTTCGCCGGCGATGCGGGCGGGGAAGAGAGCGGGCGATCGGAGGAACTGCTCACCGAAGCGGGTCAACGTCCGAGTCTCCGGGCCACGATCGCGGCGAAGCGCCCGAGGGCGCGCAGGCGCGCCGCGCCGCCGACGGCCAGGGCCTCGACGGCTCCGACGACCTGCGCCCGGGCGACCGGCGCGTCATGCAGCGAGCAGCGGTCGCCCTTCGTGACGATTCCCTTCGCGCGGTAGCCGAGGACGCGATGCGCGGCGAGGTCGCCGGCGGTGGTGCGGAAGACGATCACGTCGCCCGGCAAATACAACGCGCGGCGGCGCACCGAGACCTCGGTGCCCGCCGCGATCAGCGGCGCCATGCAGTCCCCGCGCACCCGCACCCGCACCGCCTCGCTCGCGGCGAGGTCGCGCAGGAAGGCGAAGGCGCGGGCGTGCATGCCGCGATGGTAACAAGGACCGCGGCACGGGACGTGCCGCGGCTGGCGGGCGGGACGCCCGCTCACCTACTCGACCACCTTCAGGTTGTCCTCCGGGTTGCGGTCGATCAGCTTGTTCAGCGGGTCGATGCCTGCCTTTTCCGGCTTCGACTTCACGATCAGCTCGAAGGTCGCCTTCGGCTGGGTGAGGTGGCGCTTCTCCAGGGCCAGCACCTGTTCGTCGTCCTTCCCCGCCAGCACGCCGATGTCCAGCCACTCGTCGACCGGCACCCGCTTCTCGTTCCCCTGCCCGTCGGCGCGCAGCTTCCTCGACTCCACGGTGAACGTCACGCGGTAGCGCCCGTCGGGCAGCTTCGTGGCCTTGGCCGACGTCGCCTTGTTGTCGTACAGCGTGATGTTCTCGAAGAGGTCGGCGATCATCGACTGCTTCTCGGGCGGCGTCACGGCGCGGAAGGCGTCGATCAGCTCCACGGTGCGGACGTACGGCGGACCGTGGAAGGCCCACTTGGCGATGATCGAGCGCAGCGCGGCGTTGACCTTGTCCTCGCCGATGGCGTCGCGCAGGGCGTACATCGCCAGCGACCCCTTGCGGTAGTGGATGTACGGCTGGTCCTCGACGAACTTCAGCGGCATCTCCGCCACCAGCTCGCCGCCCCGCCCGCCGAGGTAGCCGTTCAGCTCGTGGCGGAGGAACTTGCGCATCTTCTCCCGGCCGTACTCCTTCTCCATCACCATCAGGGCCGAGTACTGGGCCAGCGTCTCGGTGATCATGGTCGTCCCCTGCACCTGCGCGCCGATGACCTGGTGGGCCCACCACTGATGCGCGACCTCGTGGGCCGTGACGTAGAACGGGTAGTCGATGTCCTTCGGGTCGCGCAGGTCGGCGATGAAGCCGATCGATTCCGAGAAGGGGATGGTGTTCGGGAACGACTGGGCGAAGCGGGCGTAGCGCGGGAACTCCAGGATGCGCACCTGGCTGTGCTGGTAGGGCGAGAAGTTCGCCGTGAAGTAGTCGAGCGACTTCTTCACGCCCTCGATCATCCGCGGCACGTTGTAGGGGTGGTGCCGGTCGTAGTAGACCTCGATGGCCACGTCGCGCCAGCGGTCGCGCTTCACCTCGTACCGCGCGGAGAGATACGACCAGAAGCCGAGGATGGGGGAAGTCGTCTTGTAGTGGAAGTAGCGGCGGCCGTTGGCCAGCCACTCCTTCTGCAAATAGCCCGGGGCGATGGCGATCTGGTCCGGCGCCGTGCTCACCGTCGTGTCGAGGTTCAGCCAGTCCGACTCGCCGGTGAGCTGGTTCACGTTGCGCGCGGCGGGGTCGTCGATGTTCGGGAAGCGCTGCACGGGCGGGAGGCCGTACTTGCGCCGCTTGTTGCGGTCCTGCAGCTCGCCGCCGGTCTGGTAGCCGATGTGCGGGAAGTAGGAGACGTTGTTGATGAACGTGCCGTTGGCCACGAGCTGGTTGTTGGCCGCGTCGTTGACGAAGCCGCGGTTCTCGACGCTCACCGTGAAGCGCATCGGCAGAGTGGCCCCCGGCGCGAGCGGCGGGGAGAGGCGGTAGATGGTGTAGTTGTGCTGTTTGTCCGCGGTCTTCACGCTCGTGCCCGGGATGGCCACCGTGTAGTCGCGGACGTCGGAGCTCATCGTCACGTGCAGCTCGTCGACGGGGCGGCCGGTGCGGTTCATGAGCTGATACGAGCCGCGGATCTTCACCGCCCGCCGCTCGGGGAAGAGATCGACGTCCGCCTGCACGTCCGTGATGCGCGGCTGGGGAAGGTTGAAGTAGCGGCGGTAGCGCTTCTCGTACTCCGCCTGCCGCCCCTCGCGGTCCTCCGCCGTACGGTAGGGGTTGAGGACGTTCGTGTTGTAGTAGATGTAGCAGCCGGTGCCGAGGAAGGCGACGGCCAGCGCGGCCAGGGCGACCTTCGCCGGCGCGCCGAAGCGGGCCGCGCCGAGCCTCAGGCGCCGCCCGAAGCGCGTCTCCGTGCCGCGTACCC
>DATEOX010000577.1:0-3908 GCA_035273585.1 Thermoanaerobaculia bacterium | reverse complement strand
AGCGGGCGAAGCAGATCGCCGAACTTGAACGGCTCGGCCGCCTTCTGCACGGCCGCGGCGCCCCCTCCCTTCGCCTGGAGCGCCCCCTTCGCGGCGCCGGTGACGGACTCCTGCAGGCCGCCGAGCTTCCCGATCACCGCGGCGAAGATCTTCTCCACGTCGACCTGCTCGATGAGCGCCTGCAATTCCTTGTACAGCGCGTCGAGCGGCGCGAAGAGCGGCGCCGGATCGGCGGCCCTCCGCACTTTGTCCAGCAGCTTCTCGAACTCCTGCTCCAGCGGCGCGACGAGCTTGCGCGGATCGGCGCGCTCGACGAGCTCCAGCAGCCGCGCGAACTCCTGCGACAGGATGGCGACGAGGGAGCTCGGCTTGTACGGCTCGAGCCGCGCCAGCAAGTCGTTGAACGGTTTGTCGAGCTGCGCGATGACCGCCGCCGGCGAGACGCTGGCCACCTTCGCCCGCACCTCGGCCACCAGCGGCTCGAGCGGCGCGAGGATCACGGCCGGATCGATGCTGTCCAGGTTCGCGGAGATCGGCGCGCTGATCTCGGCCCGGAAGTCGATCTGCCGCAGGCCGGCCGCGGCCAGGCCGAGGGCGGTGCGGGCGGGGGGCGGGATCTCGGCCGAGCCGAGCGCCTCCTGCACTTTCTCCCGGATGCCGGCCATGGTCTGCTTTGCGTCCGCCTCCGCCCCCTCGAAGTCGATGTTCACGACCTGATCGGCCAGCGCGTCGAGCTGCTCGCCGATCTTCTGCAGCGCCGGCACGAGGTCCTTGACGGCATCGGCCACGATGTTGAGCTGGCTTTCCACCTCGCCGCGGATCGTTTCGATCGGAAGCTGGCTGGCAATGCCGTTGATCGCGTCCGTGACCTTATCGATGGCCGCCTTGATCGAGGCCGTGTCGACGCCGGCGATCTTCTGCTGCACGTCGGCCAGCGCGGTGGTCATCGCCGCGGGGGCGGTGAAGGCGAAGCCGTTGATGCGCGCCTCGACCGACTGCAGCGCGTCGATGACCTGGTCGCGCATCCGCTGCAAGCCGATCCGCTGCAGGAGGATGACCGCCGAGTCGAAGAAGTCGTCCACCAGCTCCGGCACGTCCATCGCGCCGCCGGCCTCGATCGAGGCGCGGATGCTCGCCGTGATGTCGTCGAACCCGGCGGAGAGCTGCGCCGCGGTGAGCGCGTCAATCCCCTCCCCCGCCGCCCGCAGCGGCTCGACGACTTCCGTCAGGTCGAGCGCCAGCGCGGGCGAGAGGTCGGCGAAGAGCGCCAGCGCCGCGCGCAGGTCGGCCACGAGGCGGGTGGTGTCGACGGCGTTGAGCTGCGCCGTGAAGCGCCCCATCAGCTTCGGCAACTCGGCGAACAGCGCGTCGAGCTCGGCGCGGATGCCGCCCAGCGCGGTGAGGATCGCCGGCACGTCGGGAGCGGGCAGGCGGAGCAAGGCGATCACCGCGCGCACGCTGGCGGTGAGCGCCGGCAGGCGGACATCGAGATCGCCGAGGTCGATGGTGGCCACGGCGTCGACGGCGGCCTTGATGGTGAGCGACGGCGCGCGCAGCTTCTCGATGTCGATGCCGAGCGTGAGCCGGACGAGGATGTCGGCCAGCTTCGCGGCGTCGGGCGTGCCGGCGGCGAGCATGGCCAGCGCCTCGACGGGCACCTTGGCCGCATCCGGCAGCTCGGCCGGGATGGCCTCCGCCAGCCGGCCGGCGATGTCGCCAACGATGTGATCGAGCCCGCCGAGGTCGCCCAGCAGTCGCTGCACCACCGCATCCGCCCCCCCGCCCAGCGCCTCGGCGAGCTGGCGCAGCGAGCCGGCGGTCGCGCCGTAGCGCGCCAGCACGTCCGCCACCGCGCCGAGGTCGGGGACCGCGGCGAGCGACTCCAGCTTCCCGAGCATCGCCTTGACCGCATCGCCCAACGCCGCAGGCGTGGTGGGGATGTTCTTCGCCGCATCGAGGATCGGGCCGAGGCCGAGCACTCCTTCCGCGCTGAGCTCGACCTTGGCCGATCCGAGGAACGTCACCGTTCCGCCGATCCGGTCGATCAGACCGTCGAGCTGGATGGCGTGGATGGAGTCAGCGAAGGCCATGGTCGTATCTCATGAAGGGTCGTACGAGAGGTCGATGGCGTCGAGCTTCAGGTCGACGGCGGCGGTGGAGAAGAGGCGGACGGCCGATCGCGCGCGGCCGCCCTTTCCCCCCCGCCCGGCCAGCAGCAATTTGTGGACGAACGGCGGGAGCGAGGTCGTCGTCGTGTATTTCGAAGACCGGGGCAGGATCCACGAGTCGTTGGGGCCGACGCGGACCTCGATCTGGGGCGGATCGGCGGCGGCCTCGAAGAGCATGATGCGCGGCGCGAGGGCGGCCGGCGGCGCGCTCCAGCCTCCCTGCGGATCGCTCCGGACGAGCGCCGGGACGGCGTCACCGGCATCGCAGCACCACACCACTTCCCCCTTCGTGGCACGGACGGCGATCCAGACCGCGTCGGCGCCTGCGAGCGGCAGCGCCGCGGGCAGCTCGATCTCGATCCAACCGAGGAATGGCGCGTCGAGCTGCCGCACGGTTTGCGGTCCAAGCGACACGCCCATCCCGCCCGCCGCGTTCGCGCGCAGCTCGACGGCGATCTCGGACGGCTGCATCACCGCCGCGAACATCCGGACGCTCGCCAGCGGGTTGCTGCCGGCATACGGCGCGCGGGCCGCCACGGAGCGGGCGACATCGATGCGCAGCCCGGATGTCGGCGCCGCGTCCGGCGTCGCCGAAGCGGCGTTGAGCATCCGCCCGAGGTAGTTGGCCGTGACGCGCACGCTACTCGCGTCCGGCCTCAGCGACGCGGGCGCCTCGAGCTCGATCGTCTCCCACGATCCGCGCAGGGACGCCTGCAGCGGCTGGTTCGCGGGCGTGGCGTGATACGTCACCTCCAGCCGCGGCGAAGTGATGTTGATGCGGCCGACGGACGCGGAGCGGAAGCGGAGCGTGACGGCGAGCGTGCCGGCGCCGGTCGCCGCGCCGAGGCGCTGGGCGAGCAGCCGCTCCGCCATCGGGCGGAAGCTGATGCTCTGCGCCTGCGAGCCGGGCAGCAGCACGCCCGGATGGCTCCATACCGGCAGGTCGGCGCCGCCCGCGGCGAGAGTGACGGTCAGGTCGCGCGGCACGCGCTCGAGAGAGAAGCTGGCCACCCCGAGCGGGACTTTCTGCGCGACGAGGGCGGTCGGCGTGCTGCCGGTGGCGAATTCGACGACGAAGGCGATGCCGCTGACGGCCGGGAACTTCGCGGTCTGCCCGTCCATGGAGATGCCGCCGAGGAGCGGGCCGAACATCCCGCCGTCGAAAGGCGGATGGACGTAGATCGGCGGGCCGGCGGTGTAGCTGCTGCCGTTCTTCACCGCCGAGCGGATGACGAGGTGGTGGTCCAGTGGCAGGATCGACTCGGCGGTGAGCTCGATCTCCTTCAGCCGCGACTCGTTGGTGAGGTCGATGACCACGCCGAAGCCGAGCGCGGACATTTCGGACTTTTTCGGCTCGATCATCGTCGGATCGACGGTCAGCTCCAGCTCCGCGGCGCGGACGGCGATGTCGTCCATGCCGGCCAGGAACGGCACGCCGAGCGCGCGCTCGACCACGTCGCCCGGCGCGGCGAAGGAGATGGACGACAGGCTGCTGGCCATCTCCGCGGCGATGTCGGCGATGCGCGGCGCCGCAAAACGGGAGGCGTCGTAGAAGAGTGTGCCGATCATGACAGCACCACCGTGGCCGTGCCGAGGAGCGGGCCTCGCGCGCCGCCCACCCCGGCCTGGTGCAGCGCCACCACTTCCATCGTCCCCGCGGGGGCGGCCGGCGCCGTGTAATCGATGACGAGCTCCGTCGCCAGCAGCTCGGCCTCCAGCGGCGTGGGGCTGGTGATCCGT
>DATEOX010000576.1:0-15179 GCA_035273585.1 Thermoanaerobaculia bacterium | reverse complement strand
CTTGACCATGCCGCCGAACGGCGTGTGCATGGCCAGGTAGCCGAAGGTGTTGGCGAAGTCCGCCCCATCCACCCGCTTCCTGTATTCCGCGAACGCGTTCTCGCAGCAGTCGAGATACGACAGCAGCGACAGGTCGGAATCGCCCGCGTCGCCGTCGGCGATCGGGCGGCAGGTGTCCATCACCTCGTAGCCGTAGTAGCCGTTGGCGCCGACGTCGATGCGGAACACGCGCGGGACGTCGCTGACGATCATGGCCACCGCGCCGGCCCCGCTGCTCGGCTCGAGGAAGGACCACTCCAGGGTCAGCGCGTCTCCCCCCTCGGGGAGCATGAAGCGGGAGACGTCGGTGGCAATGACCAGCGCCTTCGCCCCCGGCGAGACCTGGGAGAGGATGAAGCTCACGGCCATCTGCAGGCCGGCCACGCCCGAATAGCAGGCGTTCTTCACCTCGAACAGCCGGCAGTTGCGATTGAGACCCAGCAGCTTGTGAAAGTAGGTGCTCATCGACTTGCCAAAGTCGAAGGAGGACTCCGTGCAGGCGATGACCAGCTCGATCCGCTCCCTCTCCTCCGCGCTCATGGCGTCGATGAGCGGCCGGGCCGCGTTCACGCCGAACGTGATCGGATCCTCATACGGGAGGGGGACGGTCTTCTCCTTCATGAGCAGGTTCGAAAACCGGGTCATGTCCAGCTTGCGATGCCGGGCGAGCTTCTCCACGTCGACGTAGGCGCTCCCGGCGAAGGCATTGATTGCCTCGATTCCCACTGCGCTCATTGAGGTCTCCTTCGGATCAGGCGATGCGGAGTGCGCTCAGCTTCTTGCCACCGCCGAGCGGCTTGGGGAGCGGCCTCACGTACAGGTTCGTGATCCGAACCAGCACGTCGCCGCTTTCGCTGAGGAGGCGGATGTTGAACTTCGTGACGCCGGCGTGGTTCTGCTCCTGCCCGTCGGAGCGCTCGGCGTAGGCGTAACAGGTGTGCGGGACGGGGCGGAGGATCTCGATCTCGTCGACGGCGAACGGCAGGTACGGCGTCCGCGGGGCGACACTCCCGGCCAGGCCGGCCGCCGCCTGCAGGGCGCCGTCGATCATGCTCGGATGGAGGATGAACTGGCCGAAGTCGCCCTTCAGGTGATCGGCGATCTTCAACCGAGCCAGTGCGAACGAGCCATCGACGTGCAGCTCCTGCACGGTCCGGAACGAGGGCCCGTAATGCAGGCCATACTCGCCGAACTGGCGATAGAGCTCGGCGCCTTCTTCGCGTCGCGCACACTGCGCCTTCAGCGCTTCCAACGGCATTCGATCGTCGGCGACCGCGCCGTCGCCGCCGAACATCAGCCTCCCCTCGGCGTGAACGACCGGCTCGTTCTCATCGTCGAGCGACGAGATGGCGTACTCGACGCCCTCGCCCGCCGGCCGGAGGACGGTGCGCAGCGACTGCGGCCCGCCGCGGAAGCTCAGAGGCTGGATCCAGACCACGTCCCGGATCCGGCGCACCTTCTGCTCGCCGGCCATGTTGCCGGAGATGCAGGCCATCTCCAGGAAGCCCGCTCCGGGGAACACGCTCTCCTCGAGCACCTTGTGATCGACCGCGTAGAACGCGCTGTCGGACAGCAGGGAGCTGAAGCTGACTTCCTGCAGCATGGAGGAGTTGCAGGCGATGAGCGGGTGCAACTGAGTGCTCTCGCGAGGCGCCTGCTTCTGCGGAGCCACGGAGTCCGAGATCCAGTACCGCTCGCGCGCGAACGGATAGGTCGGCGCGCTGATCCGGCGAGGTCTGCCCGGCGCATGGAGGCTCTCCCAATCCACCTCTTCGCCCGCGGTCCAGCGGGCGGCGATCTCCGCCAGGTCGTGCTCTCCCGCGACAACTTTGGCGCGCCGCGATCCGCGCCGCGGCTTGAGGCTGCCCCGATGGATGCCGTCCGCCGCTCCCGTCCTGCTCCACGCGCCCAGCCGCTCGACCAGCTCCTGCGCATCGGCGACGACGATCGCCAGCCGCTCTTCCATCGCCTCCCGGCCGACCTGCAAGGTGTAGCAGAGGCTGGCCAGATCGACGCCGCGCTCGCCGCGCAGGCTGGCGAGCACGCCATCGGCATACTCCCGCAGCCGCTCCTCGTTCTTCGCCGACAGCGCGAACAGATGAGGACCGCTCTCCGTCCGCGCGGCCGGTGCATTGGGGGATTCCTCGAGCACGACGCAGGCGTTCACCCCTCCGGCGCCGAACGAGTTGACCAGCGCGCGCCGCGGCTGGCCGGACGACGGCCATTCGGCGAGCGCGTCCTGCAGATAGAACGGCGAGTCGCCGAACTCGATGTTCGGGTTCCGCACGCCGGCGTTGATGGAAGGGGCGAGCTGCCGATGCTCCATCTGCAGGATGACCTTCGCCACGCCGGCCACTCCCGCCGCCGACTCGGAATGGCCGACGTTTCCTTTGACCGACCCGATCGGACAGAACTGCTTCTTCGCCGTCTGCCTGCGGAAGGCCTGCGTCAGCGCGGCGATCTCCAGGCTGTCGCCGAGCTGCGTGCCCGTGCCGTGCCCTTCGACGTAGCCGATGCTCTCCGGATGGATGCCCGCCTTCTCCAGCGTATGGCTGATGAGGCTCGCCTGCGAGTTGGGATTCGGCGCCGAGTAGCCGTTCGAGCGCCCGCTGTGGTCGAACGCGCTGGCCCGGATCACGGCATAGATGTGGTCCTGATGCTCGATGGCCTTGCTGAGCGGCTTGAGCACCAGCGTCCCTAGTCCCTCGCCCGGAATGAAGCCGTCGTCCCCGGCGCCGTAGCTGTGCGTCTTCCCGTCGCCGGAGAGCATCCGCCTCTGGCACATCGACTGGTACTTCGCCGGGTGCAAATAGAGGTTCACGCCGCCCGCGACGGCCACCTGGCAGTCGCCGCTCCGGAGGCTCTCGCAGGCGAGATGCAGCGCCACGAGCGACGAGGAACAGGCCGTGTCGACCGGCAGGCTCGGGCCGTTGAAGTCGAAAAAGTACGAGACGCGGTTGGCGATCGACCACGGCAGCGACGTCGGCGACACGAAGTTGCCGCGCGTCCGCTCCTCGGGTGCCCAGAGGTGATAGGAGTTCGTGGTGACGCCGACGAAGACGCCGACGTCCGCGCTCCCCTGCTTCGCGAAGCGCGTCCGCAGGCTGTCCCTCGTGTACCCGGCGTCCTCGATGGCCGCCCAGACCGACTGCAGGAAGAGCCGCTCCTGCGGGTCGATCGCCTTCGCTTCCGCCGTGGAGATGTGGAAGAAGTGGGGATCGAACTTGTCGTAGTGGTCGAGGAAGCCGCCCCACTTGCAATAGATCTTGCCCTCCGCGGCGGCCGCCGGATCGGCATCGTAGAGCTCGCGGTAATCCCAGCGCTCCGCCGGCACGAGGTCGATGAGGTCCCGCCCCTGCTTCAGGTTCTCCCAGTACGCCTCCGCGCTCGGCGAGTGCGGGTAGTAGCCGTGCATGCCGATGATGGCGATCGGCTCGGCGTCGGCGACGCTCTCCGCCGGCCGGGCGACACGCTCGTCCTCGATCGTGATCGCGGCGGCCGGCGCCTCCCGCGACTGCTGCATGAGGAAGGCGGCGAGGTCGCGCACCGTCTCGTGCTCATAGAACAGGGTCTTCGGCAGCGGCCCGAGATCGCTTTCCAATCGCGCGTTGAGCCGGTTGATCATCACCGAGTCGAGGCCGAACGACTCCAGCGGATCGGACGAGCCGATCCGGTCGGGATCGAGCTTGATCTCTTCGCCGATGAGCGCCTTCAGATAGGCTTCTGTCCGGGCGCTGTCCGACGCCGCCGGCGCCGGCCGCCGAGGCTTGGACACCTGTTGCGCGACGTGCGCCGCGATGGTGGAGGGCACCCCGTAAAGCGGAACGCACTGCACCGCCTCCGACCGCAGCAGCTCTTCGAAGCAGCGGATGCCCTCCGCCGACGGCAGCGGCGTCAGCCCGGTACGCTTCTCCAGCAGGGCGATGCCTTCGCGCGAGAGGCCCATGCCGCCCTCTTCCCACAGCGGCCAGGCGATGGAGAGCGTTCGGCCCGACCGCTGCTCCGCGAAGGCATCGAGGAAGCGGTTCGCGAACGCGTAGTCGCTCTGGCCCGGGTTGCCCGTCACGCCGGCCAGCGACGAGAACAGCACCAGCCAATCGAGATCCTCGCCGCGCGTGGCCCGGTCGATGTTGATCGTGCCGTAGACCTTCGCCGCCAGCACCGCATCCAGCTCTTCCCTCGTCTTCCTGATGAGGAGCGCATCGCGGTTGACGCCCGCCGCATGAATGACCCCGTGGATCGCGGAGAAGCGCGCCTTGGCCTCGCGCACGATCGCCTCGGCATCTTCCAGCCGCGCGACGTCGCCCTGCAGGCAGAGGACCTCCGCTCCTTGATCCGTCAGCCGCCGCAATGCCTCGGGCTTCGGCGCGGAACGCCCGACGAGGACCAGCCTCGCCTGGTAGCTCTTCGCCAGATGCTCGGCGAACACGAGCCCCAACCCGCCCATCCCGCCCGTGATCAGGTAGACGCCGTTCCTGCGCAGCGGCAGCGGCGCTCGAGCGGGCGTGTGCGGCACCAGCCGCCTCACGAATCGCGCATTGCTCCGATAGCGCACTTCCTGAGCCGTCCAATCGCTGTCGTGGATCTCGTTCAGGACGAGGTCCGCGGACACCTTTTCCATCTCGACCGTCTTGCCGAGGTAGCGCGGATTCTCCAGCGTCAGGGTCTCGAGGAAGCCGCCCATGGCCGCGCCGAGCGGACCGCCGGTGAACACCGACACGATGCGCAGCGCGTCGTGCGACTCCTGCATCAGCGCCTTGCAGAGATCGAAGAGCGCGTGGACGCCGTGGTCCAGCGCCTGGGCAACGTCGCCGTCCTCCGGCTGATGATGCACGATCACCCGAGGAGTGAGCCCCTCGAAGGACTCTCCCGGCCTAACCAGCACGACCGGACCGGCGACGCGCTCCTTCAGCGCGAGGAACAGCTCATCGGAAGCATCGAGGACCACGATCGCGCCCGCGTCGCCATCAGTCGCGGCGATCGGCTGCGGCACCCATTCGGGGCGGTAGTACGTCGTCCGCTTCGCCTCGACATGAACCGCCGGCACTTCCTGATCCACCCAGCAACGCTCCCGCGCGAACGGATACGTCGGCAGCGACACTCTCCTCGGACGCGCCGGCCGTGACATGCGCATCCAGTCGACGTCGACGCCGAGGATCCACAGCCGGGCGATCTTCTCCAGCTCCCGGTTGGCCAGCAGCTCGCCCAGGAACGCCTGCCCCGCCGGGCCGTCGATCAGGTTGCCGGTGAACGGCGCCTCCTTCACGTTCCCCTGGAAGTCGGGGGCTCGAAGCTTGCCGCGGAGCTCTTCCACGCTGGAGGCGATGACCGCCAGCCGCGCGTCCATCGCCGTCCGTCCCACCTGCGACGTGTACGCGATGTTCGCCAGCGAGACGTCCGGCGCATCCTCCAGAAACTGCGCGACGCGCTCGGCGTAGCGGCGCAGCGCGTCCGCATCCCGGGCGGAGAGCACGAACAGCTCGGGCGACCCGCTCGCCGCGTCATGCACCTCGCTGTGCTCCTCGAGGATGAGATGGGCGTTGGAGCCGCCCGCCCCGAACGAGCTCACCCCCGCGCGCCGCGGATGCGCGGCCGGCCGCTTCCACTCCGCCAGCGCGGTCTGCACGTAGAACGGCGTCCCCGCAAAGTCGATGTGCGGATTGAGAGGCTCCGCGTGTAGAGACGGCACGAGCTCCTTGTGCCGGATCTGCAGGAGGGTCTTGGTCACGGCCGCGATCCCCGCCGCCGACTCCAGATGGCCGATGTTCGACTTCACCGACCCGATGGGACAGAACTGCTTGTCGCTGTTCGAGCCTTCGAAGGCCTTTACCAGGCCGGTGATCTCGATCGGATCGCCGAGGGAGGTGCCGGTGCCGTGCGTCTCGACGTAGCTGAGGGTGGCGGGATCGATGTGCGCCTTCTGCAGAACCTCGCGGATCAGGTCGGCCTGCGCGTTCGGATTGGGGACCGAATAGCCGTTGGTCTTGCCGCCGTGATTGAGGCTGCTCGCCTTGATGACGGCGTAGATCTGGTCGCCGTCGCGGAGGGCGCTGTCCAGAGGCTTGAGCAGCACCGCGCCGACGCCTTCGCCCGGCACGTATCCGTCGCCGCCCGCGCCGAAGCTCCGGCACCGGCCGTCGCTGGCCACGTAGCGCCCCTGGCTCAGACTCACATATTTATAAGGATGGACCGCGAGGTTGACGCCGCCCGCGATGGCGGCCTCGATCTCCCCCTTGCGCAGCTCTTCGCAGGCCAGATGGATCGCGGTCAGCGACGAGGAGCACATCGTGTCCACCGCCATGCTCGGGCCGTGGAGGTCGAAGAAGTAGGAGACGCGGTTGGCGATCGAGGCGTACGACGTGCCGGCCAGGCTCGGCTTCCCGCGCAGCATCGACTCCGCGGCGAACAGCTCGTACTGCCCCCACATCACGCCGACGTACACGCCGACGCGGCTGCCGGCGATGCGCTCCCGCGTGTAGCCGGCATCCTCGATGGTCTGCCACGCGGTCTCCAGGAACAGCCGCTCCTGCGGATCGGTGACCGCCGCTTCCTTCGGCGAGATGCTGAAGAAGAGCGGATCGAACTTGTCGACGTCGGCCAGGAAACCGCCCCACTTGCTGTAGCTCTTGCCCGCCTTCGGCTCGGGATCGAAGTACAGCCGGTGGTCCCAGCGGTCGGACGGGATCTCGGTGATGCAATCGCGTCCGCCGCGGAGGTTCCGCCAGAACTCCTGGAGGTTCTCCGCCTGCGGATACCGGCCCGCGAGTCCGACGATGGCGATGTCCTGCTGTTGGCTGGCTCTCGTAAAGGCGCGCCGTCTCTTTTGGATCGCGGGGCGAGCGGCGGCCTCTCTCGCTGCCGGCGGCTTCGCATCCGCCGCGACGCCGACTGCTTGCCGCACGGCGGCCGGATGCGCTCTCACGAAGTAGGCGGCCAGCGCGGCGATGGTCTGGTATTCGTAGAAGAGCGTCTTCGACAGCGAGCCGAACGTCTTTTCGAGCTGATTGGTCAGCTTCATGGCCAGGATCGAGTCGATCCCGTATTTTTCCAGCGCGGCCTGCGCGTCGATCTTGTGGGCCGGCAGTTTGAGGAGCGGTGCGAACTGCTGGCGCAGGTAGTCCTTCGCCTGCTCCAGGAGGCTGCCGCTCTCCGCGACGGCTGGCTCGGACGCGACCGGCCGCGGCTCGTCCGCGACAGGCGGGCCGGCCGCCAAGGCGCGGCGCATCCGGGCCAGGTCGCCTTCCACGACCAGGACCTGGTCATGCGGCATGGCCAGGCTGCGATGGAACGCGCGCATGCCGGTCGCGGTCTGCATCGGCTGCATCCCGGTGGTCTGTTGCAGCAGCTCCCGGCTTTCCGCGTCGATGCTCATCCCGCCGGCCTGCCACAACGGCCAGTTGATGGAGAGCGTCCGGCCGCGCCGCTCGCCGGCGGCCACGCGCCGATTGCGATGCGCCGCGAACTGGTCCATGAAGCCGTTCGCCGCCGCGTAGTCGGCCTGCCCCGGATTACCCAGCGCTCCGGCGACGGAGGAGAAGAGGACGAAGAAATCGAGCTCGACGCCCTGGGTGGCCTGATCGAGGTGGAACGTGCCGGTGACTTTCGGCTCCAGGACGCGGCTGAATTCCGCCGCCGTCTTCTTCAGGATGAAGCCATCGGCGATCATCCCGGCGCAGTGAAGGATGCCGTCGAGCCGGTGATGGTCGAAGAGGATGCCGGCGATCAGGCGGTTGACCTGATCGGAATCGGCAAGATCCACCTGCCGGTAGTTCTCCGCGGTCAGCGGCGAACGCCCGGTCAGGATGACCCGCGCACCGGGGGCCCGATCGAGAATCTCTTTCGCGAACAGTTGCCCCAGGCTGCCCGTCCCGCCGGTGATCAGGTAGACGCCTTGCTCCTCGAACGCGATCGGCGTCTCGTCGGCGGCCGCGACTTCCTGCCAACGGAGGACGTGCCGCTCGCCGTTTTCGTACTTGACCACCGGATCGAGGCCGGCCTCGCGCAGGTAGCGCGTCTGCTGCTCCGCATCGATGTCGGGCGGCACGAGCACCAATTGGCCGGTGAAGCGCGGGTTTTCCAGCGCCGCGGTCTTCAGCATTCCGGACAGACCGGCGAAGAGCGCCTCCTCGCCGTCGTTTCGGACGACGACCTGCAAGAGCACCTGCTCCCGCGGCTGGCTTCGGAGGATGGTTTGGATCGTTTCGAAGCAGGTCACCGCGAAGTTGCCGTAGCGCTGCGCGATCGTCTTCGCGTCGACTCCGGCGCAGGTGATGACGTGCCGCTCCGCGAACGATGCCGACGCCACGACGCCGCTCGCTTCCCACACCGGCGCGGCGAACAGCGAGGCGAGCGGGCGTCCCGCCCGCCAGCCATGGCTGGAGAGCCCGTGCAGTTGCACGCAAACGTTGCCGCGCTCGTCGCACAGGTCGATGTCCGCGCGGTCGCCCGAGGAACGGATCCACGCGACCATCTCCGGCGTGCAGGGGGCGAAGATGCGCAACGAGTCGAGCGCGAAGGGCACGCGCAACTCGTCGTTGCCGTCCATCAAAGCGACGCACGCGTGCAGCGCGCTGTCCATCAGGCTCGGATGCAGGACGTAGTCGCCCTTCGTGCTCTCCACGCCCGCCGGCAGCCGGAGCCGCGCCAGCAACTGCCCGCTCCCCCGCCGAATACCGACCACTCCTCGGAACGCCGGGCCGTAGTCGAGGCCGACCCGCGCGCAGGCCGCATAGAGGCTGCCCGGCTCCATCCGGTCGGGCATCTGCTCTTCGAGCCGCTGCAGATCGATGGGCGCCGGCGCCGCATCACGGACCAGCAGCGCGCGGCCCTGCCCGTGCACGACGAGCCGCTCCCCATCCTGGCTGTAGATCTCGTAGTCGATCGCCTCGTCGTCGGTTGCGGTCACGCCGATGCTCACCTGCTTCGGCCGCGCAATCGTAAGCGGCTCGGCCCAGACGACGTTGCGCAGCTCCACCTGCGGCGACTCCGCGTCGGCAGGCAACGCGTGCTCCACCGCCGCGCGCGCCATCTCCAGATACGCCACCGCCGGGAGGACCTTCTGCGCCCTCACCTGGTGATCGGCCAGGAAGAACTCGTCGCCCGTGAAGGTCGATGTATAGCGCTGCTCGCCGAGGTCGGACGTATTGCGATGCAGCAGCGGATGCAGCGCCGCGCCTTGGATCGCCACCGCTTCCACGTCCGTCGTGTCGATCCAGTGCCGCTCCCGGGCGAATGGATACGTCGGGAGGCTGATGCGCGGCGGCTTGCTCCCGCCGTACAGCTTGCTCCAGTCGAGGTCGAGGCCATGGACCCACAGCTCGAGCAGCTTGGACAGCTTCCCGGCGGCGATCCATTTGTCGATGGCCGCCTTCAGGTCGGCATCGGCGCTGAACAGCGACAGCGCATCGACGTTGCGCGTTCCCTCGATCCCCTCCTCGCCCGCCACATAGGCCCGCAGCCTCTCCGCCAACTCCTCGGCTGAGCTCACCACGAAGCCGAGGCGATGCTCCATCGCCTCGCGGCCGACCTGCAGCGTGTAGGCGACGGCGGCCAGGTCGATGGTCCGCGCCTGCATGAAATCGAGGAGATTGCGCGCGCTCTGGCGCAGTTGCTCGTCCGTCCTCGCCGAGAGGACGATCACGACGCTGGGCATCGCCATCGGCTGGTACGAAGGCCGCGGATACTCCTCCACGATCACGTGCGCGTTCGAGCCTCCCGCGCCGAACGACGAGATCCCGGCGATGCGCGGCACCTGCCGCCCATCGATCACCGGCTGCTCCCACGGCCGTAACGCCTGGTTGACGACGAACGGCGTCGCGGCGAAATCGATGTGCGGATTCAGCTCCGCCGAATGCAGCGACGGGACGATCTGCCGATGCTCCAGTTGCAGCAGGACCTTGGTCAGCCCGGCGATTCCCGCGGCGGACTCGCAGTGGCCGATGTTCGACTTCGCGGAGCCGATCAGGCAGAAGCCGGTGTCCTGCGTGGACCGCCCGAAGGCCTTCCCCAGGGCCGCGATCTCGATCGGATCGCCGAGCTTCGTGCCCGTGCCGTGCGCCTCGATGTAGCTGATGTGCCGCGGGTCGACGCGCGACTCCGCCAGCGCGCGGCTGATCACCGTCGCCTGCGCCTGCGGGTTCGGCACGGTGTAGCCGTTGGTCTTGCCGCCGTGATTGAGGGCGCTGCCGCGGATGATGGCGTAGACGTGGTCGCCGTCCCGCTTCGCATCGGAGAGGCGCTTGAGGATGACCGCTCCCACCCCTTCGCCCGGGATGTAGCCGTCGCCGCCCTCGCCGAAGCTCTGGCAGTGGCCGTCGCCGGAGATGAACTGCCCGCCGCTGAGCACGAGGTACTTGTTGGGATGGATGGTGACGTTCACCCCGCCCGCGATGGCCATGCTGATCCGCCCCAGCTTCAGCTCCAGCGAGGCGATGTGGATCGCCGTCAACGACGACGAGCACATCGTGTCCAGCATCATGCTCGGCCCATGCAGGTTGAGCGCGTACGAGACGCGGTTGGCAATGCCCGCCGCGCTGCCGGGGATGCCCACGCGCTTGCCGCGCGCGGCCGCCTCGGCGCCGAAGAGCTGGTACTCGGAATACATCACGCCAACGTAGACGCCGACCTGTCCGGGGAGGTCGTCCGCATACGGCACCTGCAGGCCGGCCCGCGTGTATCCGGCGTCTTCCATGGCCATCCAGGCGTGCTGCAGGAACAGGCGCTCCTGCGGATCCATCAGCTCCGCCTCGGCTGGCGAGATGTTGAAGAACAGCGGGTCGAACTCATCGACCCCTTCCATGAAGCCGCCCCACTTGCTGTAATGATGTCCGCCCCGCGTGCGGTCGTCGCTATAGAACTCCCGCCAATCCCAGCGCGACTTCGGCACCTCGGTGATGCAGTCCTTCCCGTCGCGCAGGTTCCGCCAGTAGGCGTCGACGTCGAACGCCTCCGGGTACCGCCCGCTCAAGCCGATGATGGCGATCGGATCGTCGTCCGATGGCGCGGAACGGATGAATCGCCGGCTCGGCACTACCTTCGCGGGCTCCGGTGCTTGCGCGGCGGCCGCCGGCACCGCCTCGGGCGATAAAAGCCCCGCCAGCCGCGCCCCGTGATGGGCTAAGAAGTACTCGGCCAGATCGCGAATGGTCTGGTATTCGAAGAAGAGGGTCTTGGAGAGGGGCCCGAACGTCTTCTCCAGTTGGTTGGTCAACTTCACCGCCAGGATGGAGTCGATGCCGTACTCCTCCAGCGCCGCATGCGGATCGATCCGATGCGAGGGCAGCTTCAACGGTCCGGAAAGGAGCTTGCGCAGGTAATCCTGGGCCTGCTCGGCGAGCTCGATGGCCACCGCCGGCTGTTCCGATCGCGGCGCGGCCGGTGGCGCGGAAACGCCGAGCAAAACGCGGCGCATCCGGGCCGGATCGCCTTCCATCACCCCGATCTGGTCGTAGGGCGACGCGAGGCCGCGATGGAAGGCGTCCATGCCGGTCGCGGTCTGCATCGGCTGCATGCCGGTGGCCTGTTGCAGCACTTCCCGGCTGGCGGCATCGATCTGCATCCCGCCCGACTGCCACAGCGGCCAGTTGATGGACAGCGTGCGCCCGTGCCGCTGCTGCCGGTTGCGATACGCGGCGAAGTGGTCGAGGAAGCCGTTCGCGGCCGCGTAGTCGGCCTGCCCCGGATTTCCCACCGGTCCGGCGAACGAGGAGAAGAGGACGAAGAAATCGAGCGGCACGTCGCGCGTGGCCTGGTCGAGGTGGAATGCGCCCGCGACTTTCGGCGCGAGGACAGCGGCGAATTGCGCACTCTCCTTCTTCAGGATGAAGGCGTCGGCGATCATCCCCGCGCTGTGCAGGATGCCGTCGAGTTGCCCGTGCTCTTCGATGATGCCGGCGATGAGCTGGCGGACCTGATCGGCGTCGCCGAGGTCCACCTGGCGGTAGTTCGCCGCGGTCACGGCCGAACGCCCGGTGAGGATGACGCGCGCCCCGGGCGCGCGGTCGAGGATCTCGCGGGCGAACATCTGCCCGAGGCCGCCCATCCCGCCGGTGATCAGGTAGACGCCCGAGTCGCGGAAGGCGATGGGCGGCGCTTCGGCCTCGACCGCAATCTCCCGCCAGGCGGAGACATATCGCGTGCCGTTCTCATAGCGCACCAGCGGGTCGTGGCCGTTCTCGGCCTGCAGCCGCTCATCGATGTTCGCGGAGGGGGGAACGAGGAGCAGTTGACCGGTGATCTGCGGGTTCTCCAGCGCCGCGGTCCGGAGCAGTCCGGACAGGCCGGCCAGGACCGCCTGCTCCCCCTCGTCCGGCACCACGACCTGCACGAGCACCCGGCCTTGCGGTTTGCTCTGCATGAGCGCCTTGATCCGCTCGAAACAGGCGACCGCGTGCCCGGTGTAGCGCTGCGCGAGCGTCCCGGCGCCAGCGTCGCAGCGGACGACATGGCGATCCGCGTATCCGACCTCCTGCGCCGAAGCCGCGCGCTCCTCCCACACCGGCCTGACCAGCAGCGTCCCGGCTGCCTGGCCCATGAGGCGCGAAGAGAGTCCGCGCAGTTGTACACAGACGTTCCCGCGCTCGTCGCAGAGGTCGATATCGAGATCGGCCTGACTGCCCGGCGCGTAGCGAACCCACGCAACCATCTCGGCGGCGCACGGCGCCACGATGCGCAGGGAGGCGAGCGCAAACGGAAGGCGCGGTTTCTGCGCCGAGGCGCCGTCCATCAACCCCACGGCCGCCTGCAGCGCGCCGTCCATGATACTCGGGTGGAGCACATAGCCGTCCGCCTGCACGCTCTCCGGCAGCCGGAGGCGCGCCAGCACCTGGCCGGCTCCCTTGTGGACGGCGGTGATCGTCCGGAACGACGGTCCATAGACCAGGCCCATACGGGCACACGCCGCGTAGACGCTGTCCGGCTCCAGCCGGCCCTCGCCCATCTGTGCGCCGAGCTGCTCGAGATCGAGCGGCGGCGGTGCCGCGGCACGGCTCAGGACCGCGCGGCCCTGGCAATGGACGACGTCCGCACTCCGGATCTCGTAGTCGATCTGATCGTCGTCGCTCGGCCGCAGCGAGATGCTGATCTCCTTCTGCCCGCTGACGATGATCGGCTGCGCCCAGACGGTATCGACCAGCTCCAGCACCGTCGCTTCCGGCCGCGCCGGCGACGCCTGCTCGATCGCCGCGCGGGCCATCTCCAGGTACGCGACGGCGGGCAGGACCTTCTGCGCCGCCACCTGGTGATCGGCGAGGAAGAACTCGTCGCCCGTGAACGTGGAGCGATAGCGCTGCTCGCTGAAGTCCGACGTGTTGCTGTGCAGGAGCGGATGCAGGACCGCGGCGACGGCGCCTGTCGCCGCGCCACTCGCGGACGTGTCGATCCAGCAGCGCTCTTTGGCGAACGGATACGTCGGCAGGCTGACCCGCGGCGGTTTCGCATCGCCGTAAAGCTTGCTCCAATCCACCTCCAGCCCCTTGACCCACAGGTCGAGCAGCTTGGAGAGCTTGCCGTTGGCGATCCAGCGGTCGACAGTCAACTGCAGGTCGTCATCGGCGCTGAAGAGGGAGAGCGTCTCGCTGTTGCGTTTGAGCTGCCCCTGACATGCGTCCTCGATCCCCTGCTCGCCGGCCAGCCAGGCCTGGAGCTTGTCGGCCAGTTGCCCGGCCGAGCGCACCAGGAAGCCGAGCCGGTGCTCCATCGCCTCCCGCCCGACCTGCAGCGTGTAGGCGACGGCGGTCAGATCGATCGCGTCGTGCATATGGTCGAGGAGAGCGCGCGCCTGCTGCCGCAACTGCTCCGCGGTCTTCGCCGAGAGGAGGATGACCACCTCCGAGAGGACCATCGGCTGGCGCGCCGGCGGCTGGTACTCCTCGACGATGAGATGCGCATTGGCGCCGCCCGCGCCGAAGGAGGAGATGCCGGCGATGCGCGGCAGCGTGCGGCCGTCGACGACCGGCTGCTCCCACGGCCGCAACTCCTGATTGACGACGAACGGCGTGGCCTCGAAGTCGATGTGCGGATTGAGCTGCGCCGAATGCAGCGACGGCACGATCTGCCGATGCTGCATCTGCAGCAGGACCTTGGTCAGCCCGGCAATGCCCGCGGCGGACTCGCAGTGCCCGATGTTCGACTTGGCCGACCCGATCAGGCAGAAGCCGGTGTCCTGCGTGTGTCGTCCGAATGCCTTGGCCAGCGCGGTGATCTCGATCGGATCGCCCAGCTTCGTTCCCGTGCCGTGCGCCTCGATGTAGCTGATGTGCCGCGCATCGGTATGCGATTCCGTCAGCACGCGGCTGATGACGTTGGCCTGCGCCTGCGGGTTCGGCACCGAGTAGCCGTTCGTCTTGCCGCCGTGATTGAGCGCGCTCCCCCGAATCACTCCATAGATGTGATCCCCGTCCCTCTCCGCCTCGGATAGCCGTTTCAGTACGACCGCGCCGACGCCTTCTCCCGGGATGTACCCGTCGCCGCCTTCGCCGAAGCTCTGGCAATGACCGTCCGTGGAGATGAACTGCCCGTTGCTCAGCCACAGGTACTTGTTGGGATGGATGCTGACGTTGACGCCGCCGGCGATGGCCAGGCTGGTGCGGCCGTGCGCGAGGTCCTGGCAGGCGATGTGGATGGCAGTCAGCGACGAGGAGCACATCGTGTCCAGCGTCATGCTCGGCCCGTGCAGGTTGAGGAAATACGAGACGCGGTTGGCAATGCTGGCCGGACTGTTCGCCAGCGCAATGCGCCGGCCGCGCGCGCTGGCTTCGGCGCCGAACAGTTGGTACTCGGTGTACATCAAGCCGACATAGACGCCGACCTCGCCGGGCAGGGCCGCGCGCGTGTAGCCCGCGTCTTCCACGGCCATCCACGCGTGCTCGAGGAACAGCCGCTCCTGAGGGTCGATGTACTCCGCGTCGGAGGGCGAGATGTTGAAGAAGAGCGGGTCGAACTCGTCGACGCCGGCGATGAAGCCGCCCCACTTGCTGCGATGCGCTCCGCTCGCCGCGCGGTCGTCGCTGTAGTACGCGCGCCAGTCCCAGCGCTCCTTCGGCACCTCGATGATGCAGTCCTTGCCGTCGCGCAGGTTCCGCCAATAGGCATCGACGTCGATCGCCTCCGGATAGCGGCCGCTCAACCCGATGATGGCGATC
>DATEOX010000575.1:0-2600 GCA_035273585.1 Thermoanaerobaculia bacterium | reverse complement strand
TGTACGTCAGGCCACACATCTATCCATAAGTCACAACGGTGAGCTGCTCGACGACGCAGTCGTGGTCCGCTACGAGGCGCCGCACTCCTTCACCGGCAACGACCTGGTCGAGTTGACGCTGCACGGCAACCCGCTTCTCATCTCGCGCGTCGTCTCCGCGGCCGTGGAGCTCGGAGCGCGGATGGCCGAGCCGGGGGAGTTCACCGAGCGGGCGGTGCTGAACGGGAAGCTGGACCTCGTCCAGGCGGAGTCGATCGCCGACTTGATCAACGCCCGCACCTCGCTCCAGGCGAAGCTCTCCCTAGGCAACCTGGACGGGATGCTCAGCCGGACGGCGGCGGCCATCCGCGAGTCGCTGCTCTTCGTCATCTCCCGCCTCGAGGCCGCGCTCGACTTTGCCGAGGAGGGCTACGACTTCATCTCCCGCTCCGACGCTCGTGCGCGTATCGAGACCGCGATTGCGCAGACCCGCGCTCTGGCCGAGACCTACCGCCGCGGCCACGCCACCGCCCACGGTCTCTCCGCCGTGATCCTCGGCCGCCCGAACGCCGGCAAGTCGACGCTGCTGAACCGCCTCGTGGGCAGCGACCGGGCCATCGTGACGCCGATCCCCGGCACGACGCGGGACATCGTCCGGGAAACGATCGAGATCGGCGGCCTGCCCGTGACGCTGGCCGACACCGCCGGCCTCCGCTCTAGTGCGGATGTGGTGGAGGGAATCGGGATCGAGCGTGCGCGGGAAGCCGCCCGGTCGGCGGACATCATTCTTTATCTGGTCGACGCGACGGTCGGCCTCACGCCGGAGGACGAGCCGTACCCAAACGCGCTGCTCGTCTACACGAAGACCGACCTCGCCCCCGCCCCGTCCGGCGAGCTCGGCATCAGCGTCACGGCCGAGGCCGGTGTTACGGATCTGCTCGCCACACTCGACGGCCTCGTCCGTGAGCGCTTCGTAGCATCGGAGGGCTCGCTGGTCAACGAACGGCAGAGGCTGGCGGTCACCGCGTGCGAGGAGGCGCTGCAGGAGTCGCTCGCCGCGATCGATGCCGGACACGATGAGCAGATGATCGTCGTCGATCTCTACCGCGCCTCGAATGCGCTGGGCCTGCTCACCGGCGCGATCACGCGCGAGGAGGTCTTCACGGAGATCTTCTCCAAGTTCTGCATCGGCAAGTAACCCGTTCCGCGTTCATCTCTCCTCGTTCATCGCTCGTCATCCGTCAGGATGACAATCCCCCCTCCCACTGTTCCACGTGGAACCATGCGTTTCGACGTCATCGTCATTGGAGGCGGCCATGCCGGCGCGGAGGCGGCGCGCGTCTGCGCCCGCGGCGGCGCCCGCGTGGCGCTGGTCACGATGCAGCGCGAAGCGATCGGCCGCATGTCCTGCAACCCGGCCATCGGCGGCCTGGCCAAAGGAAACCTGGTCAAGGAGATCGACGCCCTCGGCGGCCTGATGGGCGAAGCGACCGACAGGGCGGGCATCCAGTTCAAGGTCCTCAACCGCTCCAAGGGACCGGCCGTCCAGGGCCCCCGCGCCCAGTGCGACCGCGACCTCTACGCCGCCGCCGTCCTCCACCTGTTGGAGTCAGAGGAGAACCTGACCATCGTCGAAGGCGCCGTCTCCGCACTCCTGGTAGAGGGCTCCACCGTCCGTGGAACGGTCCTCGCCGACGGCACCCGCCTCGAGGCCGCGGCGACCATCGTCACCACCGGCACCTTCCTCCGCGCCCTGATGCACTCCGGCGAGGTCAAGACCGTCGGCGGCCGTTTCGGCGAGCCATCCGCCGAGACGCTCTCCGGCTCGTTGCATCGTCTCGGCCTGAAGCTCGGCCGCCTCAAGACCGGTACGCCGCCCCGCGTCGCTCGCGATACCGTCGATTTCCAGAAGCTGGAGGAGGCGCCGGGCGACGACCGCCCGCGCCCGTTCTCCATCCTCACCGACGCCCTGCCGCTGCCGCAGGTGCTCTGCCATCTCACCTACACCGGCGCTCCCGCCCACGAGCTGATCCGGGCGAACCTCCACCGCGCGCCGATGTACTCCGGCCAGATCCAGGCTGCCGGTCCGCGCTACTGCCCCTCCATCGAGGACAAGGTCGTCCGCTTCGCCGAGAAGGAGCGGCACCAGGTCTTCGTCGAGCCGGAGGGGCTGACTCATCCCTGGCTCTACCTCAACGGCATCTCCACCTCTCTCCCGCCCGACGTCCAGGACGGCGTGGTCCGCTCTCTCCCCGGTTTCGAGCAGGCGGTGATCGCCCGCTACGGGTACGCGGTCGAGTACGACTTCGTGAACCCGCAGCAGCTCGCCCCGACGCTGCAGGTGCGGGGGGTGGGGGGCCTCTTCCTGGCGGGCCAGATCAACGGCACGTCGGGCTACGAAGAGGCGGCCGCGCAGGGGCTGCTGGCCGGCATCAACGCGCTGCAGCTCGTCCGCGGCCGCGAGCCGGTGATCCTCCGCCGCGACCAGGCCTACGCCGGCGTCATGATCGACGACCTCGTCACCCTCGGCACGGAGGAGCCGTACCGGATGTTCACCTCCCGCGCGGAGCACCGCCTGCTCCTCGGCTGCGACTCGGTCTACGAGCGCCTTTCCCCCATCG
>DATEOX010000574.1:0-3767 GCA_035273585.1 Thermoanaerobaculia bacterium | reverse complement strand
GATCCCGACGCGCCGCGGCTCCTGCGGGTCGAGGTAGATCTCGCTCCGCGCCAGGCGGATGTCGGGGTCGCATTGAAAGAGAGGTGTCATCCTGAGCCGCGAAGACGGCGAAGGATCTCCTGCCAAGCACGGGGAGATCCTTCGCCGTCTGCGCGGCTCAGGATGACACGGATGAGGGGAGCGGCGCGCCGGCGAAGTGGCAGGCGGCGAACTGCCCCGGCGCATGCTCGACCAGCGGCGGCACCTCATCCTTGCAGATCGGGAACTGCGCGATCGGGCAGCGGGTGTGGAACACGCAGCCAGACGGAGGATTGAGCGGCGTCGGGATGTCGCCCTTGAGGAGAATGCGGGTCTTCTTCAGCGTCGGGTCAGGGATCGGGACCGCGGAGAGGAGCGCCTTCGTGTACGGATGGAGCGGGTTCGCGTACAGCGCGCGCCGGTCGGCCAGCTCCATCACCTTGCCCAGGTACATCACGGCCACGCGCGTGGAGATGTGCTCCACGACGGAGAGGTCGTGGGCGATGAACAGATATGTCAGGCCGAGCTCCTCCTGCAGGTCCATCAGGAGGTTGACCACCTGCGCCTGCACGGAGACGTCGAGGGCGGATACCGGCTCGTCGAGGACGAGGAACTTCGGGTTCGTGGCCAGCGCGCGGGCCACGCCGACGCGCTGCCGCTGACCGCCGGAGAACTCGTGCGGATAGCGCTTGCGATAGTCGGGCGAGAGACCGACCTTTTCCAGGAGCTGGGCCACGCGCGCGTCGCGGTCGGAGGAGCTGAGGCCTCCGTGGATGATGAGCGGCTCGGCGATGATCGTCCCGACCGTCATGCGCGGGTTGAGCGACGCATACGGGTCCTGAAAGACGATCTGCATGTGCCGGCGCATGCGGCGCATGTCGTTCGCGCCGAGGGAGAGGACGTCGGTCTTCTCGAATTCGACGCCGCCGGAGGTCGGCTCGATGAGTCGGAGGATGCAGCGGCCGACGGTCGTCTTTCCCGAGCCCGACTCGCCGACGAGGCCAAGGGTCTCGCCGTGGGAGATGCCGAAGCTGATGCCGTCCACGGCCTTGACGTTCGCCACCACGCGGGCCAGCACTCCGCGCTTCACCGGGAAGTACTTTTTGAGGTCGCGCACGATGAGCAGCGCCTCGCCGGCGCCCATCGGGATCTCCGGCACAGGCTGCGACTGCGAGCGCTCGCGCGGATCGTGCGGCTCCTTCTCGACCGGATGGCGATCGCGGACGCTCTGGTCCGCCGGCGTGACCATCCCGCCGGTGATGGCCGGCGCGACTTTGTCGTCGCCGGGAATGAAGGGCTTGTCGCTGTCAGGCAAGAGGCGACTCCTGAAGGATTGAGGATTGAGGATTGAGGATTGAGGCGGTCATCATCGTGCTTGTTCTCTGGTCATCCTCAATCCTCAATCCTCAATTCTCAATCCCGCCCAGCCGCTCCGGATCGGCCTCATCGCCGTGCAGGTAGCAGCGCGCGGAGTGCTCGCCTCCGACCATCATCAGCGCCGGCTCGTTGCCCAGGCAGATCTCCATCACGTCCGGGCAGCGGGGGTTGAACTTGCAGCCCTGGGGAAGATTGCTGATCGGCGGGACCATGCCCTTGATGGTCGGCAGCCGCTTGTGCTCTTCGCCCTTCGTCACGCTCGGCAGCGACTGGAGGAGGCCGCGCGTGTACGGGTGGGCGGGGTTGGCGAAGAGGTCGCGCACCGGCGCCTCCTCGACCACGCGGCCGGTGTACATCACGACCACCCGCTCGCAGAACTCGGCCACCACGCCGAGGTCGTGGGTGATGAGGAGGATGGCCAGGCCGAGCTTCTGCTGCAGGCCGGCCAGCAGCTCCATGATCTGGGCCTGGATGGTGACGTCGAGGGCGGTGGTCGGCTCGTCGGCGATGAGCAGCTCCGGATCGCAGGAGAGGGCCATGGCGATCATCACCCGCTGGCGCATGCCGCCGGAGAGCTGGTGCGGATAGTCGTCCAGCCGCTTGACCGGATCGGGGATGGAGACCAGCTCCAGCATCTCCCCCGCCATCCGCCACGCCTCCCGCTTCGACACTTTTTTGTGGATGCGGATCGCCTCGGCCACCTGCGACCCGACCTTGAACACGGGGTTGAGCGACGTCATCGGCTCCTGGAAGACCATGGCGATGTCGTTGCCCCGCACCTTGCGCATCTCTCTTTCCGAGAGGTCCGCCAGGTTCTTCCCCTTGAACCGGATCTCGCCCGCGGTGATCTTTCCCGGCGACGCGACCAGACGCATGACCGACATCGCCGTGACGCTCTTCCCGCACCCCGACTCCCCGACCAGCGCCAGCGCCTCCCCGCGCTTGACGTTGAAGGAGACGTTGTCGACGGCGTGCACCACCCCGTCCGCCGTGAAGAAGGAGGTGCGGAGGTTCTTCACCTCGAGGATGGCCTCGGATGGGTTGACGTCCGCATCCGCGACCGCCGCCCCCGGTTTCCCGACTGGCTGTTGCTGCACCTCGCTCACGCGCCGGGATGGTAGCAAGAACGGTGACAAGGCGCGCGGGCGTCCCGCCCGCTCACCGTACTCGGTGCACCCGCAACAGGTTCGTCTTCGCCCTCTGGTAGATCGGAGACCCCATCAGAATCACCAGCCGATCGCCGGGGACGGCGATGTCCTTCGTGATCAGGTACTCGTCCACGTGGTCCACGATCTGTTCGTGGTATTCGCCGGCCTCTTTCATCACGAAGGGCTGGACGCCCCAGAGGATGTTCGAGCGGCGGGCGACCCAGCTCGACGGCGTCAGAGCGATGATCGGCACCTTTGGCCGGAACTTCGACATCAGGCGCGCGGCGAACCCCGTCTGGGTGAAGACCACGATGTACTTCGCGTCGATCTGCTCCGCGGCGTAGTTCGCGGCGCCGGCCAGAGCGTCGGTGAACTCGTCGGACTCCGTCGCCTTGCGGAACGGGAGGCGGGCGGTCACGAGCTGGCGGTTCTGCTCCGCGGTGATGATGATGCGGGCCATCATCTGCACCGCCTCCACCGGATACTTCCCCGACGCCGTCTCGGCGGAGAGCATCACCGCATCCGAGCCGTCGAAGATCGCGTTCGCCACGTCCGAGGCCTCGGCGCGCGTGGGGCGCGAGCTGACCGTCATCGACTCGAGCATCTGCGTGGCCGTGATGGCGAACCTCCCCCAGCGGCTGGCCGTGGACAGAATGCGCTTCTGGATCACCGGCACGGCCTCCGGCGGCAGCTCCACGCCGAGGTCGCCGCGGGCGACCATCACCCCGTCGCTCACCTCCAGGATGTCTTCCAGATTGTCGATCGCCTGCGGCTTCTCCAGCTTGGCGATCACGTTCATCTCTTCGCCGCCCAGGGCCTGGAGCAGCGCGCGCAGCTCCTCGATGTCCGACCGGCGGCGGATGAACGACGCGGCGATGTAGTCGAGGTGGTTCTCCACCGCGAACTTCACATCGATGCGGTCCTTCTCGGTGATGGCCGGGATGCTCAGCTCCGAGTCGGGGAAGTTCATCCCCTTGCGCGAGGAGATCGGCCCGCCGTGGATCACGCGGGTCACGACACGGTTCGGCTCGATGCCGGTCACGACCAGCTCCACGAGCCCGTCGTTGATGAGGATGCGATGCCCGAGCTTCACCTCCCGCGGCAGCGCGGCGAACGGCGTCGAGACGATCTGCGCGTTGCCCATCACCGCTTCGGTGGTGATGGCCAGCGTCTGGCCATCCTTGAGCTGCACCGTTCCGTCGACGTCGCCGATGCGGATCTTCG
>DATEOX010000573.1:0-9683 GCA_035273585.1 Thermoanaerobaculia bacterium | reverse complement strand
GGTGGAGGCGACGTCGAGAGACGGCGCGCCGGCGGCGCTCACGTCGATCGCGTCGATGTCGGCGTAGGCCACGCCGTTGTCATGGTCGATGGCGTAGAAGTCGTGGTCGCGGGTAAAGACGCGCACCTGCGTCCCTTCCGGGAGGTCGCCGACCAGCGGGTAGAAGATGCCGGGGCCGGCGAAGAGCTGCGTCCGCTGGCGCACCAGGCCGCCGAGCGGCGGGAGCTTGCGGATGGCGGCGAAGCGCTCCAGGCGGCGGTCGCGCTCCGCGGTCCGCTCCAGCGAGTTGCGCTCCGCCCAGCCGGTGAGCCCCTCGCCATCCTGCACGCGCACCCACGCCCCGCGGTCCTCGAGCACGATGAGCTGCTCGCCCTGCGAGGCGGTGGTGACGACCGGCGCCTTCGCATTCGCCTCCGTCCGGATGCGGATGCGCAGCGGCAGCACGGTGAGCGTCTCCGCCCGCTGCTGCACGGGCGGCTTCGAGCGCCCGGCCTTGATGATGATGAGCGTCAGGATGGCGAGAAAGATCACGCCCAGAACGATGAGGACGACCACGCCGCCCTTGCGCCCGCTGCCGCTCGTGTCCGCCATCAGCGCTTCATCAGCGTGACCATGATCGCCTTCTGCACATGCAGCCGGTTCTCGGCCTCGTCATAGATCACCGACTGCTCCGAGTCGATCACCTCGGCCGACACCTCTTCGCCGCGATGCGCGGGGAGGCAATGCATGAAGATCGCTTCCGGCTTGGCCAGCGACATCACCCGCTTGTCGACCTTCCATCCCTCGAAGTCGCGCTGCCGCTTCTGTGCCTCGTCTTCCTGTCCCATCGAAGCCCAGACGTCCGTCTCGATGACGTCCGCGCCGGCGACCGCCTCGTCGATCGAGTTGGTGAGGATGACCTTCGTGCCGGCGGCATCGGCGTCCGCCTGCGCCTGGGCCACCACATAGGGATCAGGCGCATACGCCCCGGGCGTGGCCACGGCGATGTTCATCCCCACCTTCGAGGCGCCGAACATCAGCGAGTGGGCCATGTTGTTGCCGTCGCCGACGTAGGCGATCTTGCGGCCCTTCAGGTTGCCCTCGAAGTGCTCCCAGGCGGTGAAGTAGTCGGTCATCGCCTGGCAGGGGTGGGAGAGGTCGGTCAGGCCGTTGATCACCGGCACGGTCGAGTACTCGGCCAGGTCGGTGACGGTCTTGTGGGCGAAGGTGCGGGCCATGATGCCGCTGATGTAGCGGGAGAGGACCTTGGCCGTGTCGTAGATCGGCTCGCCGCGGCCGAGCTGGATGTCGCGGGAGGAGAGGAAGAGCGCGTGGCCGCCGAGCTGGTACATGCCGACCTCGAACGAGACGCGCGTCCGAGTCGACGATTTCTCGAAGATCATGGCCAGCGTCTGCCCCTCCAGCGTGCGCCGGTACTTCTCCGGGTTGGCCTTGATGTCGCGCGCCAGCTCGAAGATCTGCATCACTTCGGCGGCGCTCCAGTCGTGGATCTCGATGAAGTCCTTGTGCATGGCGCGCGTGATTCTAGTGCAGGTCGAGCGCTATGATTCCCGCACACTCCATGACTTACCAGGTCCCGATGCACGAGGTGGCCGTGGTCGTTGCACTCTCCGGCGTCGAGCCCGAAGAGCACTTCGTCTACCTCGCTCCCTACTCCGATCGGCGCGACGGGCCGGAGACGATGGCCGACTACCTCAACGGCCGGCGGCGCTTCTTTCCCATGGTCGCCTCCGGGGTGGCCAAGATGGTGAACCGCGACCAGATCCTCTGGCTGCGCTACGAGAAGCTGGGCGACTTCGATCCCGACGCGACGGTCATCGAGCGGGTCACGATCGTGGAGCTGACGGACGGCACGCGCATCGAGGGCATCATCCCCATCGACCGCCCCCGCGAGCAGTCGCGCATCTCGGACGTCCTCAACGACGCGAGCGAGGGCTTCGTCCGCCTCGACGACGAGGAAGAGACGTACTACATCAACAAGAACTTCATTCGGCTGGTGATCCCGCGGTAGTGACGACGACGCTCTCGAAGCCGAACTCCTTCATCACACGGAACACCGGCGCGACCTCGTCCATCGCCTCGTCGAACAGGCCCCAGGCGAACAGGCCGTCGTCGCTGCGCGGCTCGAGCAGGTAGAACGCGAGCCGCCCGAGAGGCTGGTTCGTGCGGATGATGAGCGTGCCGGCGGGGAGCGTCGCCTGGCGCGTCTTCCACTTGCCGGTGAGGGTCAGCTCGTGATGGCCCTGAAACTCGTTTTCCGCCCGAATGGCCTCGGAGACGAAGAACTTGGAGACATCGAGCGTCGTGTCCCGGGTGAGCGTCTCGACGATGATGCCGTGGGTGAGCAGGTTCGGCAGCACGGCCCGCGCCGCATTCGCATCGATGGCATACGCGTATGGCACCTCGCTCTTCTCGATCGGGGCGAAGACGCCGTAGTCGGTCATCGTCACCGGCACGATCTCGCCCGTCCGCTTGATCGAGCCCTCGCCCGTCTCCGGGTCGGGTGTGCCGTCTTCCGCGGCCTCGCTCCGCTCCCAGAGGATCTCCACCTTCTCGCGCCACGGCTTGATCTCGAAGCGCGTGCCGAGCTTGCGTAGCTTGCCGCGCCGGATCTGCTCGTCCGCCTTCGCCGCGATGCGGGTCATCTTCCGGCCGTACTTGTCCACCGCCGCGAGGATCTCGTGCAGGAATTCGTACGTCACCTCCACCCGCGCCTGGAAGTCGATGTAGCTGTACGCCTCGGAGAGGATGACGAAGCGGTTGCGCAGCCCGCCGTAGTTGTTGCCGAAGCGCGGCCGGGAGTCGAAGGTGTACCACCCCTTCTCCGGCGAGAGCTGGTCGACGAAGTTGCCGTAGTAGTACGTCTCCTTGCCGTGGCGCTTCTTCATCTGCTCCCGGATGTGCGGCAGGAGCGTCTCGCGCGAGAAGTCGATCACGTCCTCCGGCGCGTCGGGGTTGAGGCAGGGCGAGTAGGTGAGCTGGTAGCCGTGATACGAGCCGTTCGTCGTGTGCAGGTCGACGGTCAGCAGCGGGTCCCATCTCTGGAGGATGTTGGAGACGAGCCCGCGCGCCTCGGGCGTCTCCAGCTTCATGTAGTCGCGGTTGAGGTCGAGCCCCTGCCCGTTCTCCCGCACGCCGACGCCGCCTTTCGGACCGTTCTGCGTCGTGCGGTGGCTGGTGGAGATGTCCTCATTGCCGTCCGCGTTGTAGATCGGGGCGATGAGGATGATGAGGTCGTCGCGCAGCCCGCGATGCGACGAGACGAGGTCGCGCAGCAGCATCTGCGCCGCCTCCTTCCCCTCCACCTCGCCGGCGTGGATGTTGGCCATGATGAAGACGATGGGCAGCCCGGTGGCGAAGGCGCTGTGCGGATCGACCACGCCCGGCCGCCCGACGATCACCAGCGGCAGCTCACGGTCTTCATTGGTCACGGCGAAGGTCTCGACGCGCACGTCCGGATCGACGCGCTGGATGGCCCGGACGAAGGCGATCACGTCGTCGTAGCGCGACGTCTGCTCGTATCCGGAAGTCTCGGCCACGGTCTTCGGAAGGTTCATTGCCATTGTCACCTCACTCCAATGCCATCAGCACGATCAGCGCTGTCATCCTGAGCCGCGAAGACGGCGAAGGATCTCCTCGCAAGAAGGATGAGATCCTTCGGCGTCTTCGCGCCTCAGGATGACAGGGTGTACTCGCCGCCACTCTCATGCACGCGTCCCTCCTCCCCCAGCTTGATCAGGTGCGCGGTGATCTGGATCTCCGCCGCGCCGGTCAGACGCGGATCGAGGTCGGGATAGATGATGCGCCGCATCTCCTGCACCGACCGCGCCCCACCGGCGATCGCGTCGAGCACCTGCTGCTCGCGCTGCATTCTGTGCTCGAGATACTGCCGAATCAGCGGCACCGCGTCGTCGCGTGTCGGGCCGTGCGCCGGATGGATGCGCCGCGGCTGCTTCGTCAGCAGCAGTTGCAGCGAGCGGATGTAGTCGCCCATGTGTCCGTCGGGCGGGAAGATGGCCGTCGTGCCGCTGCCGAGGATCGTGTCCCCGGTGAAGAGATCGCCGTCGGCCGTGAGGTAGCAGACGTGCTCGCGCGTGTGGCCGGGCGTGGCGATCACTTCCAGCTCCTCGTCCTCGATGCGCAGTCGCTCGCCGCCGGTGACGCGCTGCTCGACGTCATCGAGCACGCCGGGCGGGGCGATGATCCGCGCGCCGGTGGCGCGCTTCAGCGGCACCGCGGCCGGCGCGTGATCGCCGTGGCGGTGGGTGATCAGGATGGTATCGAGGCGGGGCAGTGCGGTGTGGATGGCTTCCACGTGCGACTGGATGGACGGGCCGGGGTCGATGACCACCGTCTCGCCGAGGAGGTAGGTGCGGGTGCCGTCGAGCGTGAACGGGCCGGGGTTGGGGGCGGTGATGCTGCGGATCTTCACGGCAACCTGATCTTCCTGTCGACGATGATCGGCTGGATGGTGGGGATCTCCACGCCCCTCCGCGAGTCGATCAGCGCGTCGGCATTCGGGAAGCCGGCGATGGCCTCCAGGTTCTTGCGCGTCGGGAAGATGATGTCCAGCGTCTCCAGCGCCTCCGTCGGCGCGATCCAGCGGATCTCGGCCGACTCATCGGCGTGGAGTGTGGCCACGGTATCCCGCGGCACCTTGGCCAGAAAAAAGTAGGTATCGAACCGCTTCGGCACGCCGACGGGCGTGATCCAGTGCGCGGTCCAGACGAGTTGATCGAGGTCGGCCTGCGCGATCAGCTCGCGAAACGACAGCTCCCCCGCGAGCAGCGCGCGCCGCTTCTCCTCCGCGTCCGGCGGCGGCGTGCCCAGCCACACGCCCGACTCCTCGAACAGCTCGCGCGCGGCGGTCACGCGCATGGCATCGACCGTATCTGATGTGCCGTCGAAATCCGCCGCCTCGGCCACCCCGCCCGGGAAGACCCAGAGGCTGGGGACGAAGCTGGCGGTGTCGTGGCGGCGGAGCATCAGTACCTCGAACGGATCGTCGCGCAGGACCAGCACGCTCGCGGAGAGCAGGGGCGTCACTTCTGCCAACCGACCCACTCCTCTCCGTCCGGCCCTCGCTCCTTCTTCCAGATCGGGACCGTCTGCTTCACGCGGTCGATCATGGCCCGGCAGGCGGCGAACGACTCCCCGCGGTGCGGCGACGAACAGACGATGGCAATCGACGAGTCGCCGACGCGCAGCAACCCGAGGCGGTGCACGACCGCCACCGCCACATCGGGCCACTCGGCTCGCACCTCGGACGTGATGCGCGCCATCTCCTTCTCCGCCATCGGGCGGTAGGCGTCGTAGAAAATCGACTCGACCGCGCGCCCCTCGTGGTGATTGCGCACCACGCCCTCGAACAGCACGTACGCGCCGTCGCTGGGCCGCATCACGCCCGCGATGAGCGACGCGGTGTCGATCGGCGCGTCGGTGAGGTAAGAGCTCATCCGCCCGCCACCGGGGGGATGAAGGCGAGCTCGTCGCCGTCGCGCAGGACGTCGTCCGGCGAGGCGTAGCTCTCGTTGATGGCGGTCAGCGGCGGCTGCTCGTACGCGGCGAGCTGGCTGTGCCGCGCGCGGAGCTGCTGCCAGACGTCGCGTGGCCGCGTCCCTTCCGGCAGGTCGAGCTCGGCGTCGCCGGAGCCGGCGATGTCCCGCAGGACGGCGAAGAAGAGGAGCCGCACGCGCATGGCCGCCGCATTCTATAGAATCCGAGGCGTGCGAAAGTTCGAGGCGGAGATGACCGTGCGCGACGCGCTGGAGCTCCACCCCAAGGCCCGCTGGGTCTTCGCCGCCTGGCAGCTCGGCGGCTGCAATCAATGCGCGATGGTGGACGAGGAGACGCTCGAGCAGGTGGCGGAGGGGTACAAGCTGCCGCTGGAGCGGCTGCTGGGCGATCTCAACTCGCTGCTGGCCTGACGCCCCCCAACCCGATCTCCTCCGCGATCTCCAGCATCGCCTGGCGCACGAACTCGATGTGCTCCTCCAGCTCCACGCCCAGCTCCTGCACGCCGTTGTAGATGTCCTCGCGGTTCACGGTGCGGGCGAAGGCCTTGTCCTTCAGCTTCTTCTTCACCGACGACGCCTTCACGTCCGCCAGCGCCTTCGACGGCTGCACCAGGGCGCAGGCAGTGAGGAAGCCGCACAGCTCGTCGCAGGCGAAGAGCGCCTTGGCCATCAGCGTCTCACGCGGCACGCCCGTGTACGGCGCGTGGCCCATGATGGCCGTGCGCAGATCCTCCTCGAAGCCGCGCTCCTCGAGGATCTTCGAGCCGACGAACGGATGCTGATCGGCGTTCGGGTAGGCCTCGTAGTCGAAGTCGTGAAGCAGGCCGGCCATGCCCCAGCGCACCGCGTCCTCATCCGGCGCGTACCTGCGCGCGCAGGCCTTCATCGCCTGCTCGACGGCCAGCGCATGTTTGCGGAGCGAATCGGTCTTCGTGAACTCGTGGAGGAGAGCGAGGGCTTCGTCGCGCGTCTTCACATCAGAAACGATAGCGCAGCCCCACCGTGGTGTGAACGTTGTGCGGCCGAGGAATGGAGAGGCCGCTCTGGCTGGAGCCGAAGTCGGAGCGCTCCAGCGGCGAGGAGGTAACCACGTCGCTGATCTCCCCCTCCACGGCGAAGCGCGGCGTCCACTGCCAGGCCACGCCCGCGGCGCCGAACGCGCCGAAGCGCCCCCGCGTCCCCTCGAACACCTCCGTCGCGCCCGTCTGGCGGCGGATGCGATACGCGGCGTACGCCGGCCCCGTGGCGAGGTGGAAGCGGAGCGCGCCGCTGCGGTTGATGCGCCAGACCAGGGGGAGGGAAAAAGTGCCGACGTCGATCTTGCCGGCGTCGAGGGAAAGCGACTCGTCGCCGCTTCGGTTGCGTATCGCGATCGGCGCCTCGGTGAAGGTCGCGTCGAGCTCGAGGGCCAGGGCGGGGGTGAGGTCGTGCTGGAGGTCGACTGAGAGGCCGGGGCGGGTGGCGGCGGCGAGGGTGGTGGTGACGGGGTGAGCGCTGCCGGGGTTGCCGACGAGGATCGTCCGCTCGGCGAAGTTACCGAAAACGAAGGGTCCGGTGCCGACGCCGATGCTCCAGCCGTCAGCAAAGGCGCAGGGGGTACAAAACAGAACCACCGGAAGGGCGGAAAGCAATCTTTTCAACATGGTGGTGGTCAGAATTGCAACCGCAGAGCCAAGCGTGGCAAAAAATACCGAGCTCGGCCATGCGCGCAATGGCGTCAAAATTTGCAGCCTGAGCGGTGCCAAGTGCGCATGTTTACGAAGGTTATGGCGTTTGCGGCCGATGCACATCCGCGCCGGAGCTACACATAATCAACGGAAACCGGAGTTGGCGCGCGCTTCGCAATGGAGCCGGGCACGATGAATGCGGTTTCGACAAGAGATTCGGAACCCCTGCGCGGGTCCAGCCTGACTTGCCTGCGCATAGTGGCCGCTGCGGGCTCCCTCCTAAACTATTGGACCGATTTTGGACGATTATTCAAAAAGCTTCCTTGAACCCTACCTATACGGCCGCAGCGGTCCAGCCCCAAGTAGCACGAACGGAGCCGAAAGGCTCCGTAAGTGTTTTTAGGGGAACGATGAACGAGGACGGATGAACGATGAACCAGAACGGCGGCGGCATTTGTTCATCGTTCGTCGTTCCTCGTTCATCGTTTGCGTTACTGCTATCGTTCGCCGCGCATGGCCAAGCGTCCCACCCTGTTCCTCATCGACGGCTCGAACAACGTCTACCGCTCCTACTTCGCCATCCGCAACCTGACCAACTCCGCCGGCTTCGCTACCAACGCGGTCTACGGCTTCACCCAGACCCTGCGCAAGCTGCTGAAGGACTTCAAGCCGGACTGCATCGCCGTCGCCTTTGACGAAGGCCGCTCCACCGCCCGCTCCGACCAATACGAGGACTACAAGAAGGATCGCCGGCCGATGCCGGATGACCTATCGGTGCAGATCCCGTACGTGTACGAGGTGCTGGAAGGCTTCCGCATCCCGATCATCCGTGCCGCGGAATGGGAGGCGGACGACTTCATGGGCTCGCTCGCCTGCGCGGCGCGCGACCGCGGCTACGATGTCGTGCTGGCCACCTCCGACAAGGACTTCTTCCAGCTCGTCGGCGACGGCATCCGCTTCTTCCACACCGGCCGGGAGACGATGTACAACGCGAAAGGCGTCGAGGAGGCGTTCGGCCTCCCGCCGGAGAAGGTCGTCGACGTGATGGCCATCTGGGGAGACGCCATCGACAACATCCCTGGCGTTCCCGGCATTGGCGAGAAGGGGGCGAAGGCGCTCATCGCCCAGTTCGGCTCGCTCGACGGCGTGTACGAGCACCTCGACGACATCAAGAAGGCCTCCCAGCGGAAGACGCTGGAGGAGAACCGCGACAAGGCTTTCCTCTCCCGCGACCTGGCCCGCATCAAGTGCGACCTCCACGTCGAGGTCGATTTCGAGGCGCTCGAGCGCCAGGAGCCCGACCGCCCGCGCCTGCACGAGCTCTTCTCCCGGCTCGAGTTCGCCTCGCTGATGCAGGAGTACCTCCCCGAGGCGCCGCCCGCGCAGAAGGACTACCGCCTGGCCGCTTCCGCGGATGATGTGCGCGAGCTGGCCGAGGGAGCGAGCGAGCTGGCCATCTGGGTCGAGTCGCAGACGCCCGACGGCTTCGACGCCATCCTCGGCGTCGCGCTATCGAGGGGCGCGAACGAGTCGCTGCTCGTCACGCCGGACAACCAGGAGCTGCGGCGCCTGCTCGAGTCCGACCGCCTCTTCATCACCCATGATGCGAAGACGCAGCGCCGCCGCCTGCGCGCGAACGGCTGGCCCGTCCCTCGAAGATGGCTGGACACGATGATCATGTCCTACGTCATCAATCCCGGCCTCCCCAGCCACGCCTTCGCGAACATCGCCCGCGACCGGCTGAAGGTGGACGTCGTCTCGCGCAAGGACCTGCAGAAGACCGCGCCACTCTTCGCCATCGACCACGAGCTCGGCTCCTCGCCGCTCTCCCCCTACCAGCAGTACCTCGGCGAGAAGTCGGACATCGCCCTGGCGCTGAAGGAGGTGCTCGAGCCGGAGCTCCGCCGCGATCCGGCGCTGGTGAAGATCTACGAGACCATCGAGATGCCGCTCATCCCGGTGCTGGCCCGCATGGAGGACCTCGGCATCCGCGTCGACAAGAGCCTGCTGGCCACGATGTCCGCCACGATGGGCGCCGAGATCGCCGAGCTGGAGAAGCGCATCTATGCCGAGGCGGGGATGGAGTTCAACATCAACTCGCCGCAGCAGCTCGGGCACATCCTCTTCGAGAAGCTGCAGTACCCGGTGATCAAGAAGACGAAGGGGACGAAGGCCTATTCGACGGCCGTCGACGTCCTGGAGGAGCTGGCCAGCCACGGCTACGCGGTGCCGCAGCTCATCCTCCAGCACCGCGAGCTGCACAAGCTGAAGTCGACCTACGTCGATGCCCTGCCGCAGCTCGTCGCGGCGGATGGCCGCGTGCACACCTCGTTCAACCAGGCGGTGGCGGCCACGGGGCGGCTCTCGTCATCCGATCCCAACCTGCAGAACATCCCCATCCGCACCGAGACGGGGCGCGTGATCCGGAAAGCATTCGTGGCGGACGAGGGATGGCAACTGCTGTCGGCCGATTACTCGCAGGTCGAGCTGCGCATCCTCG
>DATEOX010000572.1:0-3192 GCA_035273585.1 Thermoanaerobaculia bacterium | reverse complement strand
GCTGCTGGGCATCGACGGAGAGAGACGACAACAGGACGCAGAGAAGAGAGACCATGAGCGTTCGCATCTTCATTTTCCTTTCGCCCGTGCACGGTTGCGCCTGCCTTGCACAAGCGGCATGCCACGCGCGCTCACGGAGCGACGATGCGAACGGCGCGTCGGAATGACGCGGCTCTGCGGGTCATTCCGACGCGAATGGCGCAATTTTTCTGGCTCCGGCTCCGTATAATCGGCGCGGTCCCTCCATGTCCAAATACGCTGCCGGCCTCGTGCTCTCTTCGTGTCTGCTTGCGCTCCCCGCGATGGGGGCGACCCACATCTGGACCGGAGCGGCCAGCGATGTCTTCTCCAACTCGGCGAACTGGTCGGGCGGATCGCCCGCGGGCGACGCGAACGCCGACCTCTCCTTCCCCGCCGGCTCGCGGCTGACGGCGAAGAACGACCTGGCCGGGCTCACCGTCCGCTCCATCGCCTTCTCCGCCAGCGGCTACACGATCAGCGGCAACGCCATCGCGCTCACCTCCGGCGCGGCCATCTCCGACTCCACCGCCGGCCCGAACATCATCTCCAACGACCTCATCCTGACGGACGAGATCACGGTGAACGCGCCGGGCGACATCTACTTCTCGCCCGGCATCAACCTGTCCGGCTCGATCAGCGGCGCGGGCGGCATCCGCTTCTTCGGCGGCGGGCGGCTGCTCCTGAGCGGGTCGACGGCGAACACGTACACCGGCACCACGAAGGTCCTGTACGGCGAGCTGCAGCTCAGGAAATCGGCGCGGACGGCGGCGCTCAACGGGCCGGTGCTCGTCGACGGCAGCGGCGCCTATTCCGAGTACGGATACCTGAGCACCTTCGCCGACGAGCAGATCCCGGACAACGTGCCGTTCACCGTCGGCGGCTCCGGGAAAGCCGGCTTTGGCGGCGAGGAGACCCTCAACGCGATCACGGTCGAGCGCGGCGGCACCATCCAGACGTCGACCATCTGGTCCGGCTTCCTGACGCAGACCGGCCGCCTGATCCTCGGCGGCGATGTCCGGATCGCCGGCACGTACAGCACCGAGGCGGAGTTCTGGGCCGGCACGTTCTACCTGCCGACGACGCGGACCATCTCCCACTCGGACGGCTACTACGGCTCGCGCCTGTGGGGCTTCACCGGCGCGCCCGGCGCAGGGCTGATCATCACCGCGGACCACAGCGATCAGTACGGCGGGCCGAAGGCGGACATCTCCGGCACCTACGACGGTCCGACGATCGTGCAGGCCGGCAGCGTCTCCTCGACAAACACGCATTCGACCGCGATCATCCGCGGCGGCCGCTTCGCCGGCTCGGCCGCGGCGGTGAATGGCGAGAGCGGGACGCTCGTCGGCGACTCGCTGAACGTACTCGGCAACGTGACCCTCGCCGCGCCCATGACCCTGTCATTCCAATACATCGCCGACTACTCGAAGATGAAGCTGAACGGCACGCTCTCCCTCGGCAGCGCGACGCTGCAGGTCCCGTCGGGCAACGGCACGCGCAAGCTGGGCGACGTCTTCACCATCATCTCCAACGCCAGCGCGATCCCGACGGTCGGCACGTTCAACGGCCTGCCCGAAGCGACGCTGATCAACGACCGCTGGCGCATCTCCTACACCGGCGGCGACGGCAACGACGTGACGCTCACCGAGGCCGGACACCTGCTGTCGGCCATGGGGGCGTCATCGAGTCCCTCGGACGTGGTGATCGGCGATACGGTCACACTCCTGGCGCACGTCAGCGCGTACTCCACGAATCCCGTCACGCCGACCGGCACCGTCACGTTCTCGGAAGGGGCGACGGTGCTGGCCACCGCGCCGCTGAACGGCACCGGCGACGCCACGGCGGCGAACATCCTGCTGCCGACGTCCGGCAGCCATACGATCAAGGCACGCTATAGCGGCGATGCCATCGTCCAGCCGTCGGAGACCTCGTTCGGTGTGTTGGTGCGGGAGAAGACGCCGACGGTGACCGCGGTCGAGCCGGTGCCGGTGCCGGGCGGCCAGACGACGACGCTGACCGTCCGCGGGACGAACTTCGTCAATGGCTCGCAGGTGTATGTCGACCACACCGGCGGGCCCGCGACGTACATTTCGCCGACCGAGCTGCACTACGACTACCGCGCGCCGTCGTACACGGCCGAATTCGATGCGGAGTTGGTGGTCGCGCAGCCGGGGCAATGGTCCACGTGGTCGAACGTCTTCAAGTTCCGCGTCTCGGCCGGCCCTCCCCCGACACCCACCCAGCTCGTGTTCGGGACGGCGTCCGTGGCCGCGCCGGTGACCCCGGGCGCGCAGACCGCGTGGCTGAGTGTCGCGCGCCGGCCGATGGGCTACTACAACTCGTACGAGCTCCGGACGAGCCTCATCACGGACACGGACAACGACGGCTCGGTGACGTATTCGCTGGGCGACAAGACCGTGCCGCCGTACGGCATCTGGACCGTGACGGACATGAGCGCGCGCAACATCCTGGCCGGCAATCCGGACGGGATCGTCCCCCCGCCGCTGCCGTTCCCGAAGAAACTCTTCCTGCGCAACGAGAGCGGCACGTTCTCGCACATGATCCTCTCCGCTCCGGAAGGGCCGTGGCTGATGGTCTGGTCGCGTCCTGGCGTAGGCGCCTGGTATCTGGAGATCGGCGACGGCGGGCAGACGGATCTGGACAAGGCCTCGAACGGCCTGATCGTCTTCCGCAGCAGCATGTTCGTGCCGCTGAGCGGATCGCCGGCGGCGCCCGCGGGCGTGGAGGCGGGCGACATGTTCGTCGGCGTCAACTTCTACGGGGACGCCTGGTTCGGCGACCGCGTCGACGACCATCTCACAGAGACGGTCGGGCCGGGGGCGATCTCGTTCGTCGACACGTACAGTCTGCCGATCTCGGAGTCCGCCGGCGTGGCGCGCCTGCTGGTCCTCCGCCGCGACGGCACCGACGGCGCCGTGACCGCCCGCTACTCGACGGCGAACGATACCGCCGTCGCTGGTGAGCAATACGTTGCCACATCGGATACCGTCCGCTTCGAGGCGGGCGAGATCCTGAAGACCATCGAGATTCCCCTCATCGACGATTCGATCTACTCGGGCGACACCTCGTTCAAAGTTGCGCTCTCCGACCCCGCGGGGGCGACGATCACCACGCCATCGACCGTCCCGGTGAACCTGAGGGACAACGACC
>DATEOX010000571.1:0-4250 GCA_035273585.1 Thermoanaerobaculia bacterium | reverse complement strand
CGAGGTCAGGAAGCCGTCCGACGCCTGATAGGTGAAGGAGTCGGCGGTCGTCTCGCTGCCGTCGTGGATGTAGGTGAACGAGCCGTTCGGGTTGAGCACCAGCGAGCCATGCACGGGGCCGGTGACGACCGAGGCGGTGAGCGAGGAGTCGGGATCGGTGTCGTTGGCCAGCACGCCCGGCGCGGCGACGTTCAGCGTGCCGCCCTCGGCCACCATGTATGCGTCGTTGTGGGCCACCGGCGGGTCGTTGACCGGGGTGACGGCGATCGTGACCGTGGCCACGTTCGAGTCGAGCGAGCCGTCGTTCGCCTTGTAGGTGAACGAGTCGGACGTCGTCTCGCTGCCGTCATGGATGTAGGTGAAGCTGCCGTTCGCGTTCAGCGTGACCGAGCCGTGGGCCGGGCCGCTGACGAGGATGGCCGTGATCGGGTCGCCATCCGGATCGCTGTCATTGGCCAGCACGCCCGGCGCGGCGACGTTGAGCGTGCCGCCCTCGGCCACCGTATACGCGTCGTTGACCGCGACCGGCGGATCGTTGCAGTCCGGGAGGGCCGGGTCGCCGGCCGGGAGCGACGGGGCCGCCGGCGAGCAGGTCTGGACGGTGGTGGGGAACGGACCGACCGCCGGGCCGTTCGTCGGGAAGGTGGAGCCGGAGGTGTTGACGGTGGTGCAGTAGGTGAGGGTGATGGTGCCGCGGTTGGCGGCGGCCACGCTGCTGCCGGTGGGGCGGACGTCGCCCGTGCCGAGCTGCCAGCTCACCGCGCCGGAGTGGGAGCGGACGGAGACCGCGCCCCCCTTCGCGCCGGTTGCGCCGTTCGCGCGAATCGTGCCGTTGTCGAGCGTGACGTTGTTCTTCGCCGCGATGGTCACCGAGCCGCCGTCGCCGGCGGTGGTGTCGCCCGCCTTGGCCACGTAGCCGCTGCCGGTGACGGTGCCGGAGAGGGAGAGGACGGTGATGGAGCCGGCGTCGCCGTTGCTGACGTTCGTCAGCGAGGCGGTCGTGCCGGCGGGGTTGGAGCCGAAGAGCTGGACGTTGTCGCGGGCGTAGACGCGGATGGAGTCGCCGTCTCCGTCCTCGAGCGTCGTCCCGGTGATGAGGAGGCCCTTGCGGGTGCCGGAGACGCTGCCGAGGTCGCGGGAGTCGATGGTGACGCCGGTGCCGGAGCGGAGGAGAACGGCGTTGGCGTTCCCTTTCTTCGAGAGCGAGCTGACCGTGCCGCGGACATCGATGCCGCAGCCTTCCAGCTTCACCGTGCCGGCGCCGGCGTTCTCGCCCTGGGAGGCGATGAGCGCGCTCTCGGTGACGGTGATGCCCGGCTCGCCGTGCGTGTTGGAGACGAGCGAGATGTTGCCGCCCTTCTGCAGTCCGGAGCCGCCGCTGAGGTTGGCGCTGGGGCCGGAGACGATGGCACCGCCTGCCTCGAGCTTGCCGCCGGAGGTGACGTCGATGTTGCCCGACTGGGCGCTCTTCGAGCCGGCGGAGACGATGGTCCCGGCCTCGAGCCTGGCCGTGCCGCCCGCGGTGATGGCGATCTGACCGCCGGCATCATTGCTGCTGTCGCTGCCGGAGGAGATGATCGCCCCGGCCTGCGAGACGGTGGCGCCCTGGAGGAGGACGTTGCCGCCGGCGTTGATGGTGATGTTGCCGCCCGCGCCGTTGCCCTTCCGGTTCTCGGCGAAGAGGCCGCTGCCCGGCGTCATGGTGAAGTTGCCGCTGACGGCGAACTTCATGGCGCAGGCGCCGGCGTTGCCGGGTCCGTCGTCGTTGCAGTTGACCGTGCCCGAGATCGTCAGGTTGCCGTCATCGACCGTGAAGACGCCGTTGGCGGCATGGTCATGGTCCTGCGCGGAGCCATCGATCGTGGCGAAGTCGACCGTGCCGCTGATCGTGACGTTGTCGGCGAAGGCCGGCAGGGCGAGGGCCGTGAGAACGAAGAGGAAAAGGAAGAGGCGCGACTGTCTGACGTGAGACATGTACAGAGTCCTCCGAATCGTTTGAAACGACGAGCGGGAACGTCGTTCGGATTACACGTTGGGCGAATGGGTTTTTTGGACCGCCGAAATGATACGCGCGTTACTCATCCTTGTCATCCTTTCGGATTGGGGGAATTGCAGAAACGCCGGCATTCCGGAAGTGGTGATAGATAGGTAGGTAGGAGGTTTCTGATGCGTCGTCGTCTCACCGTTGCCTTCCTCATCATTCTCTTCGTTCTCCCCCTCGGCGCCGCGCCCGCCCCTCACCCGGCCTCTGGCCACCCTCTCCCCGCCGCGCGGGGAGAGGGGCTGGGGGTGACGGGTTCCGAGAAGCGCGGACTGCTGGAGCGGGTCGGCTCGACGGCGTTCGTCCATGTCGGGGCGGAGAGCTTCCGCGACCTCTCGGCGCGTCAGAAAAAGCTGGCCTACTGGCTGACGCAGGCCTCGATCGCCATCGATCCGATCATCTACGACCAGCAGTCGCGTTTCGGGCTGCGCCAGAAGTACGTCCTGGAGCTGATCGCCTCCCATCCGGAGGGCATCGACCCCGCCGTCTACCGGAAGGTGCTCGACTACACGAAGCTGTTCTGGGGCAGTCATGGCAATCACAACGACATCACCGCTCTCAAGTTCCTGCCCGAATTTACCTCGGCTGAGCTCGAGGCGGCAGCAATCCAAGCCCTGAAGAATGCGCCGAAGTCGAAGATGACCGAGGCGAGGTTGCGCAAGGAGCTGGCGGAGCTCGGGCCGTCGTTCTTCGATCCCGATTTCGAGCCGCAGTTGACGGCGAAGAGTCCGCGCGGCGGGCTGGACATCATCCAGGCCAGCTCCAACAACTTCTATGGTCCGGGCGTGACGGTGGCCGACCTCGAGAAGCTGAAGGAGCGTTATCCGCTGAACTCGCGGGTGGTGAAGACGAAGGATGGCAAGCTCGTCGAGGAGGTCTATCGGGCTGGCACGCCGGACGGCAAGGTGAAGCCCGGCCTCTACGCGCCGTATCTCGGCCGGGCGATTTCGTATCTGAAGAAGGCCCGGCCGTACGCGGAGCCGGGGCAGACGCCGGTCATCGATGCGCTCATCAGGTTCTACCAGACCGGCAACCCGCGGGACTGGATCGACTTCGGGATCAAGTGGGTGCGCAACAACCCGCCCGTGGATTTCGCCAACGGTTTCATCGAGGTGTATCGCGACCCGCGCGGGGCGAAGGGGACGGCCCAGAGCTTCGTCTCGGTCACGGACGAGCAGCTCGACAAGCTGATGGTGAAGATCGCGGACAACGCGCAGTACTTCGAGAACCGCGCGCCGTGGGCCGACCAGTACAAGAAGCAGGGCGTGAAGCCGCCGCTGGCCAAAGCCATCGAGACGGTCACCGAGACGGCGGACTTCAACGTGACGGTGGTCGGCGACAACCTGCCGAACGAGAACGAGGTGCGTGAAAAGTACGGCACGAAGAGCTTCCTCTTCACCGGCTCGACCCGCGCCCTGAACGAGGCCCGCGGCACGGCCACGCTCGACGAGTTCGCGTACGACGCCGAGGATAAGGAGCTGTCGACGAAGTACGGCAGCGAGGCGGAAGACCTGCTCACGGCCCTGCACGAGATCATCGGCCACGGCTCGGGGAAGGTGAGCCCGCGGCTGACGGAGGACCCGAGCACGTATCTGAAGGAGTACTACTCGACGCTGGAGGAGGGGCGGGCGGACCTGATGGCGCTCTGGAACATCTGGGACCCGAAGCTGATGGAGCTCGGGCTGGTGTCGCATCCGGATGTGGCCAAGGCGATGTACCTCCGCCAGTTCCGCTCGCCGCTCACGCAGCTCAACTCCATCCCAAAGGGGGAAACGATCGAGGAGGACCACCAGCGCGACCGGCAGCTCCTGGCGCTGTACATCATGGATAAGGTGCCGGGGTCGCTGGAGTGGGCCAGGCGCGACGGCAAGACCTACATCCACATCATCGACTACCAGAAGGTGCGGCAGGGGGTGGGGATGCTCCTGGCGGAGCTGATGCGCATCAAGGGCGAGGGCGACTACGCAGCGATCAAGGCGCTGGTGGACAAGTACGGCGTTCATTTCGACCCGAAGCTGCGCGACGAGGTGGTGGCCCGCTTCAAGAAGCTCGACCTGCCGGCGTATTGGCACGGCGTGAACGCGGAGCTCTCGATGGATGCGAAGGGCGGCGTTACGATGTCGTATCCGGACGACGTCCGGAAACAGCGGCTGCGCTACGCCGCGATGTATGACCAGGAGCTGAAACCATGACCGATGCCATCGATGCC